>NZ_SLWB01000004.1 GCF_004340205.1 Acetobacteroides hydrogenigenes | reverse complement strand
TAAGGCGCTCAGCCGAGCGGTACTAATTGCCCAGTAGAGCTCCGAGAGGGCCGCGCCCTTAGCGGGCAGACGCCGCTTCGTCCGAAGAATGTCAAAATACCAGACATTAGATATGAGATATTAGATTTTAGATGGCTAACGCCAGAAAGGTCTAACATCTAGGTACTAAAATCTAACGTCTAAAAGAAACCTGGCGATGTCCTATACGGACGTAAGCCGAAAAGACTTAGGTGGCTAGGCGGCGGGGCTCCACCCCTTCCCATTCCGAACAGGGCCGTTAAGCCCGCCAGCGCCGATGGTACTGCTACACCAAGCGGGAGAGTAGGTGGCCGCCAAACCTATAGAGCCCCAGAATTTTTCTGGGGCTTTTTTACATTTAGTATACTATGCTAATAAGGACGTTAATTCTCACTCTTTTCTGCCTTATTTCTGCTACATCGTTCGCTCAATCTAAGAAGGGAGGTCGTGATGGTGGTGGTGCCAAGATAAATGTGCCAGATTCAGTCCTCAAAAAGAAATTAAGTAGTTTATATTTTGATGACTCGCTAAACAGAGTTCGTGTTTTTTCATGGAAAATTAACTCCTATACGAATACTCCGACACGAGTTGCCATTGATACAGGGCAGCGAAATCTGCAAAAGATTTATCCCTTTTATAAAGATGAAAATGTAGGTGCAACCTACCTTGGAAATATTGGTGGAGCACAGGTTCTATATGATTTTTTTAGAGTAGGCGCTCCGACTTCTTTTATATTCCAAAATCCTTATCAGGTATTTACTGAAACCCCCGAAAATGTCAAGTTCTATAATACGAAAGTTCCTTATTCGAATTTGCGCTATTCGATGGCGGGCAATAGAACTGAAGCCGAGGAAATTTTTGGACTTACGCTGGCCGAAAATGTAAATCCATCTCTGAGTTTTGGAATAAACTATAACCGTTTTGGAACAAAAGGTCTTTATAAGAATCAGCGTTCTAAAACCAAGGGATTTAGCGGGTACGTTTCTTATTTAGGTAAAAAATACTCTGCTTATGCTGGTTACATCTATAATCTTGTGGATGTAAAAGAAAATGGAGGTATTCAAAATGATGGGGATATTGTTGATACAACTATAAAGCCAAGTTACATATCTGTAAACTTGCAGAACGCCTCTAATCTTATTAAGAATAACTCTTTCTTTCTATCACAAACCTATGGCGTTAGGCTTTCGTCCTCGGAATCGTTTGTTAGGAATGGCATTTATTCTGGACCATTGATTTTGGCAGGGATGTATTCGCAGTACTCTATCTATCATCGTGTTTACTCTGATGAGACAAATAAAATAAATTTAGATAGGCCAGATTATAAGGTTGTTGCATACTATAAGAACTTCTACATCAACCCTAATTCCAGCTACGACTCTACTCATTTACGCGAGTTTGAAAATCGTATTTATTTGCAACTTCGTCCTTATACGGATAAGTCGTTGCTGAACTTATTTGGAGGTGGAGTTGGCTATCAAAACTTGCGATACTACATGTTTAACCTCAGTGATTATCTTTTTGGTAATAAGAAAACAAGCCATTACAACATTTATGCATATGGCTATGCTTCTGGTGTGTTTAGGAAATATGTAGATTGGAGTGGATTCGCAAAACTTGTTCTTACAGGGCATAATGCAGGTGATATAACCGCTCGAGGTTCTGCTGCTTTTTCAGTCTATCCGTGGGGCCGAGAGGTAAAGCTTGTAGGTGATATTAAGTTTGCTTCGGAAACTCCGAACTTTTATCTTGATAACTACTTCTCGAATCACTTTGCTTGGGCTAATAACTTTGATAGAACCGTTGATACGCGTTTAGAGGCAAAACTGGAAGTTCCTTCGATATCTCTGGATATGGGGATTCGACAGGCAGTTGTCAACAAGTACATCTTCTTTAATAAAGATGCTTTACCTGAACAAATTGGGGGTTCTGTAAGTGTTACCTCTGCTTTCTTTAAGAAGGATATAGCCATTGGGCATTTGCATATAGATGGGCAGGTTCTTTTTCAAAAATCTTCGAACGAAGCTGTATTGCCTCTTCCATCTATTGCTGTTAATGCTGGGGTCTACTATCAGTTTAATATCGTGAAAAATGTGCTTAAATCACAGTTTGGTGTAGACGTTCAATACACCAATAAGTATTATGCATATGCCTACAATCCAGCAGTAGGTCAATTTTATGTGCAAACCGAAAGAAAAATAGGGGATTATCCTTGGTTAGATGTGTTTGCAAACTTTAAGTGGAAGCGTGCGGCTATATTTATCAAGGTTCGTAATCTAGGGGAAGGAATATCTGGTCCTGGTGATTATTTCTCTGCATTACATTATCCTCGTGTTCCTCTTCAGCTTCAGTATGGACTCTCTTGGTCGTTTTACGACTAGCATTTGGCAATAATTCGAACATAGTTCGATTCGTTGTTGTTCTGTCTGTACCGATTTTATCAAAAAAGTAGGTATGAAAGGTATAAGATTATGTGCCTCGATTGCTCTTCTTGTTGCTCTACTACTTTCGTGCTCGAATGAAGTAGGTACAAAGGGGAGTATTAGGGGAAATAAGTTAAAACCTGTAAAAAGCTATTTAACCGCAATTCTTGAGGTAAATACGCCCGGTTATTTTTTGAAGAATGGTCTTCCTACAGGGTACCATTTTGAGATGATAAAGAGTTATGCCTCGAGTAAAGGTATGCTGGTTAAGGTTATTCCATTTACTTCTATAGATGCTGCTACAAAGTTGATAGCATCAGGGAAGGCTGACGTTCTTGCCGTTGAGAATGCAAGTCTTTCGAATGGTACATTACAAAAAACGGTTCCTCATTGGAAGTTGCGCTATGCAACTATATCATTCAGCCGAAAGGTTATGGGTAGGAATGATAAAATATTCGTTCCTAACAACGCATTTGCCGATCAAGAACTACTTCAACTAAAAGAGCAGTTTCCCAACATTACCCTCTTTGATGGGTTGAATATGGGGCTTCTACTTGACCATTTGCTTAGCGGAGGAGAGGCCTATGCTATTGTTCAGGCATCAATTGCCGAAGCAACTAGAATAAAATATCCTGAAATTTCTGTGAACTATATGCAGGAGTCTGCCAGTAGTTCATGGTACGTGGCGAAGAGCTGCGTTTTTTTGGATGATTTAAACAGATGGATTGCGGCTCGTCGCAATACGGCTTTACATCCAACGTTCTACTCGTCATTTTACCAAAACTACAAGGTAAATCGATCGTTATCCGAAGGTGCTAGCATGAGGGGAGAACCGTTGCTATCGGATTACGACCAAGAAGTAAAGAGGTACAGCAAAAAGATTGGTTGGGATTGGCTTTTAGTTTCGGCTCTTATTTATCAGGAGTCAAAATTTGAGCCTCACGTGCAATCGGGTAAAGGTGCTAAAGGTTTGATGCAGGTTATGCCTGCAACAGCTAGCTTATTTGGTTTTGAGGCATCTCATTCGCCAAAGGCTAACATCTACATTGGAACAAAACTATTGGCAAGGCTTACAAAGGCTTTCTCAAAGTATCCAATTCCAGTTGAGGAAAGGAATAAGTTCGTTTTAGCTGCGTATAATGGAGGTATGAGCCATGTTTTGAAGGCGATGAATCTTGCTTCTCAATACAGGCGTAATCCGTACTTATGGGATGATGTTTCGTTATTTATTAGGGCAAAACGAAATTCAAGCATATTCCGGAGCAAGTATATTAGCCAAAGCTACAGGAATGACAACGAAACAACCCGTTTTGTGGTAGAAGTGCTCGATCGCTATACGAGCTACAAGTCTTTGACATTAAACTAGAAGGTTGTACTGAGCAGGTGCTTTAGCTCTGTTAGAATCATAGCTGTACCACCCCATATATTCTCTTTTTTGATGATGTAGGCCGGCGCTTGCGACACTCCTTTTGAAATGGTAACCTCTACTTCGGTTAGCTGGCATTCCATCAAGTCCTTCAGTTTGGCCTCTATGATGTAGTCTACCTCTTTGGGCTCAGTCCTAAACACGGGAGTAGTTGCTGATATTGCAATATAGGGTTTAACGATGAAGTCGCTTACTGGAATGAATATGGGCGTTAGCTCGTTTATAACCTCAATCTTTTTTAGTTCTACCCCAACTTCCTCGTTAGCCTCCCTAAGAGCAGTGTTAAGCAGGTTTCCGTCTTTATCCTCGTACTTGCCACCGGGAAAAGCGACCTGTCCGCTATGGTGCCCCTTGTACGTAGGCCTTTTGATTAGGCAGAAGTATACCTCCGAGTTCTTTTCGTAGAAAAGGATAAGGACCGCACTTCTTTTGGTCTTTTCCGTTGGCTTTGTGGTGCGGAATAGCTCGAGTCTGAACTTAGGGAATGCCAAAATGTGCGCTTTTTCGCCCTCTAGGTCGTCGGGATTGTATCCTTTTAGGATGTTTGTAAGGTCTCGAAGCGTCATGCTATTCGTATCTTATGATTTCTGAAGGAGAAATCTTGTTGATAATAAGCAATGGAATTAGCATAAAAAGTGCAAGAAGTAGGAATGTTGCTACATTTAGCAGCAAAATACCGGCGATATCGATGCTAATGGGTACGCTCGAAAGGTAGTAGGTAGACTCTTCTAGCCCTACCAGCCCCGTATACTTTTGGAGAAGGCTAAGCGATAGCCCTACGATGTTGCCCCATAGCAAGCCTTTTAAAACGATTGCCGATGAGAGGTAGATGAATACGTATCGCAGCGAGCCAAGGCTCATTCCGAGCGCCTTGAGGATACCTATCATACGAACCCTGTCGAGGAGAAGTATAAGTATTCCCGTAATCATGTTTATGGCGGCAACAAATAGCATCAGCGTAAGCACCACAAGCGCATTGGTATCTTGTAGGCTGAGCCAGTCGAATATGTTGCTCATGCTCTCCTTGATATTTTCAATTTTAAGGCGCGATCCATCGGGGTAGATCTTATACCCGGCAGCATCAACAACGGCCTGTGATGTTTGGGTTAGCTTGCCAAAATCGTCAATAAGAATTTCAAAGCCGGCATACTGGTTGTCCTCCCATTGGTTAAGCTTTTGGGTATGCCTAAGGTCGCTAATGATGAACTTGCTGTCGAACTCCTGTAGCTTAGAGTCGTAGATTCCTACAATATCAAATGAGCGCATTCTAAATGGATGCTGAACGAAGTAGGTCTTAACCTTATCGCCCACCTTAAGCTTTAGCCTTGCCGCGTTGATCCTGGATATAAGCACTTCTCTTGATGCGGATGAGCTTTTATAGTTGGGAAGCCTTCCCTCCACGAGGTTTGAGGAGAAAAACGACCAGTTGAAGGTGCTATCTACGCCTTTGAGGATAACGCCCTGAATTTCTTCGTTTGTTTTTACAATACCAGCCTTAATGGTATAGGGGTGGATCGATTGGACATTCGGTATCTTTTGCAAATCGCCGATCGGAACCCAATCTTTACGGAGAGGCGGAATCTCCAGCGAGCTGTTTTGGGATAGCTTGGTGATCAGAATGGGAGCGCTGAAGCCGGTAACCTTTTCGCGTATTTCTTTTTTAAAGCCAACTACAATGGATATTGCCAAAACCATCACAGCCGTGCTAATCGCTATGCTGATGGTGGCTATTTTGCTCATTCTTTGCGCAATCAAGCCCTGGAAGGAACGTTCTTTTACGAGCCTTTTGGCGATAAAGAGTTCAGTGTTCAACGGATTGTGTTTCTTGTAAGGTGACGAATTTGCGATGAAATTACTTTTTTTAATGCAACGATGGCGCTGTCGCTGTTTTTTTCTGATCGAAATTGGAGGAAATTAACATGGGGTTGGCCGTCGCTGCTGCTTTTTCGAATGCTCCACCAGTCCCCTTCGGCTGCTATTCGCTCCTTCGTAAAATACCGACCCCATCCCACACGGGAGAGCATCCATCCCGAAAATGGAGGACCTATCCCGGCAAAAGAAGCACCGATCCCCCAAGTAGGAGGAGGTATCCCATCTGGAAGAGCAGCTGTCCCAGAAAAAAAGTAGCTGTCCCGCCCAGAAAAGGACTTGTCCCGGGAAAAAAGGACCTGTCCCAGTAGGGAGAGTAGCTGTCCCAAAGATGGAGAAGCCTATCCCCCCGTTAGCGAAGCCTAGATTCCCGGATAAGCGGTGCGGTGGGGGCAACGAAGGTCTATTCGTAAGCGGAGGTCGATAAAAACGAAAAGCTGCCCAAGTTGGGCAGCTTTTCTATGACGCTCGATGAATTGGTTACAATGTTTTTCCAGGGTATACCTTAAGAGCTTCAGCAAGGCACTCCATTGCGCTCTTCAGATCCTCTTTCTTAAGGACGTATGCGATACGTACTTCGTTTTTCCCTAGTCCCTTGGTGGCATAGAATCCGGTTGCTGGTGCTACCATCACGGTCTGTCCCTTGTGCTCGAACGATTCAAGTAGCCACTGGGCAAACTTATCGGAATCGTCGATTGGCAGCTTAACAACGGTGTAGAAAGCTCCCTTTGGCGTAGGACAGTAAACACCCTCCATTTCGTTTAGGGCCTTTACCATAAAGTTACGGCGCTCAATATACTCGTTGTAAACCCCATCAAAGTACTCTTTTGAAGTCTTTAGGGCTGCTTCCGAGGCTATTTGACCCAGCGCAGGAGGACATAGGCGAGCTTGTGCAAACTTGAGGCATGCTGTGATAACATCACGGTTGCGCGAAATTAGCGCTCCTACACGTGCCCCGCACATGCTGTAGCGTTTCGAAACCGAATCGAAGAGCACCACATTCTGCTCGATACCCTTCAGGCTTAGGCAAGAGTGGTGGCTATGTCCATCGTAGCAGAATTCTCGGTATACCTCATCAGCAAAAAGGTACAGGTCGTACTTTTTTACGATGGTGGCAAGCGTTTCTAGCTCTTTTTCCGAGTAGAGGTAGCCGGTAGGGTTGTTCGGATTGCAGATAACGATTCCTTTGGTTTTGGGCGTAATAAGCTTCTCAAACTCCGCAATTGGAGGCAACCCAAAATCATTGCTGATGGACGATGTAATAGGCTTAACCTCTACGCCTGTTTGTATGGCAAACGAGTTGTAGTTGGCGTAGAATGGCTCAGGAATGATTACTTCTTCGCCAGGGTTGAGGCAAGCCCCAAAGGCAATTGTAATGGCCTCCGAACCCCCAGTTGTAATAATCATATCGCTTGACGATATGTCTATTCCTAGGTTCTGGTAGTATTCTGCTAAGCCTTTACGATACGACTCGTTACCGGCCGAGTGGGTGTACTCGATAACCGTTTCGCTTAGGTTCTTTATTGCATCAAGAGCAACTTGAGGGGTAGGAATGTCGGGTTGACCAATGTTAAGGTGGTAAACCTTAACGCCCCTTTTTTTGGCAGCATCAGCAAAAGGTACAAGCTTCCTTATTGGAGAGGAAGGCATAACCCTTGCTTTTTCTGATAAATTTGGCATAAATCCGTCTATTTTATATGGTTTCCCTACTTAGGGGGTAAAATTTCGCCTTTTATTGTTAGCGTTACCATATTGGTAGATGCGTTGGAGTATACGTAGATTAACTTTGTAAATGCTCCAATAATCTGAGAATTATAGGTAACCTTAATCTTTCCTGTCTTTCCTGGAAGGATTGGTTCTCTAGGCCATTCTGGAGTTGTGCATCCGCAAGATGCCGAAACGCTCGTGAGTATTAGGGGAACCTTGCTGGTGTTCTTAAACTCAAACGAGTAGGTTGTATTTGCTTTATACTCTTGCTTCTCGAAGTTGTGCTCAATCGTTTTAAACTCGATGGTGGGAACCTGTGGTGCTTGAGCGTATGCAACAGGAGCAAGAGTGCATAAAACTAGCACTATAGCTGCTATAAAACCTTTCATTTCTTGTGCGATTTTGTTGATTAACTAGAAGCAAAGGTATACTTTATACGCATTCAATATCTACAAAAGCAAAATTTTTATCTATGGGTTTCTTTTCTAATGCTTATGTCTGATATTTTAAGGCTAACTTCGAGATGGATTATGGGGAGAATCTGGTCCTCTAGGATGCATGTTTCGATATTTTGTTGCACCTTTACACGTTAGTACCAAGATGATTTTTGTTTTAGGGCTAATAGAAGGCAGCAACAGGCATTATTTTTTAATAGGAATTCGAAAAAAATAATAAATTTGCGCCTTACATGTACAGGAGTGTAATCAAAGGAGATAATTAATAAATTTTCAACCAATGCAGAATAGAGGCGCGATATCTTTTATCGCAATTGTATTAGCCATTGCCTGCTTGTACCAGCTATCGTTCACCTTTGTGGCGAATAGAGTGGAGAAGAAGGCAGAGGAATACGCGAAGGGAGATCAACAAAAGATGTCCAACTATCTTGATTCTATGAAGAATCAGCCAGCGTATCCATTTAACCTATACACTTATCAGGAGTGTAAGGATAGAGAAATAAACCTTGGTCTTGACCTTAAGGGAGGGATGAATGTTACGCTTGAGGTTTCGGTTGCTGAAATCTTAAAGAGCTTATCCAACCACAGTGTTGACACATCGTTTAACAAGGCCCTTGATCTTGCAACTCAGATGCAGGCATCAAGCAAGGATGATTTCATTACTCTATTCAGCAAGGCTTATGCTCAAGTAGCCCCCAACGGTAAGCTAAGCAAGGTTTTTGGTACCTACGGACTTAAGGAGCAAATAACACCAGAGTCAACCAACGAACAGGTTATCTCGGTGCTTCGTAAGCAGACCGATGGAGCTATTGCAAACTCGTTTAACGTTCTACGTAATCGTATCGACCGTTTCGGTGTTGTTCAGCCAAACATTCAGCGATTGGGCAATACGGGGCGTATTCTTGTAGAACTTCCAGGGGTTAAAGATCCATCGCGCGTACGTAAGCTTCTTCAAGGAACCGCAAATCTTCAATTCTTCGAAACCTATGAGCTGTCGCAGCTGGTACAGCCACTTGTTGCTGCCAATGCAAAGGTTGCTGAACTTGCAAAAGGTGGTGTAGTAGCTGTGGATACGGTTAAAAAGGACGATTCTACAAAAGTAGCCGCTGCGGAACCTGCTGCTAAGCCAAGCACGCTTAAAAAAGAGTTAGGAAAGGGCAAAGAGGGTACTTCTGTAAAATCGGAGCAGTCGTTGTTTTCTGTCCTAGTTCCTTACATTAGCGATCAAGGCGTTATGCCTGGTTCTATAGTAGGAAGTGCACGTATTTCGGATACAGCTAAGGTTAATAGATTCCTTGCAATGCCAGCCGTTAAGGCTCTATTCCCTCGCGATTTAGCTTTGATGTGGAGCGTTAAGCCAATTGTAACTGGGCCAAATAAGGTTGAAACCGACAGAATTGAACTTTACGCCATAAAGATTACAGGGCGCGATGGTAAAGCACCTCTAGATGGTTCTGTAATTGTTGATGCTTCGAAGCAGTTCGACGAGAAGCAAGGCTCTGTAGAAGTATCTATGCGCATGAATGCAGAAGGTGCTAAAACTTGGGCCCGCTTAACTGGCGATAATGTAGGAAAGCAAATTGCTATCGTGCTTGATGGCCTGGTGTACTCTGCACCTAGAGTAAACCAAGCTATTGAGGGAGGTAGCTCTTCAATCTCTGGTAACTTTACAACTCAAGAGGCAGACGACTTAGCCAACGTGCTTAACTCTGGTAAACTTCCTGCTTCTGCAAAGATTGTTCAGGAAGAAGTTGTAGGACCATCTCTTGGACAGGAATCGATCAATGCAGGTTTAAGCTCGTTTGTTATTGCATTTGTGCTTGTTCTTGTTTACATGTGGATGTTCTACAATAAGGCAGGTATGGTGGCCAATATTGCTCTTGTTGGAAACGTATTCCTGATTTTTGGAGTATTAGCCTCATTCAAGGCAGTGCTTACACTTCCTGGTATTGCAGGTATTGTGCTTACCATGGGTATGGCCGTGGATGCAAACGTTATTATCTACGAGCGTATCAAGGAAGAGTTAAAAGCAGGAAAAGGTCTTGGGCTTGCACTTGCTGATGGTTACAAGCATGCGTTAACCGCAATTATAGACGGTCAGCTAACTACGCTTATTACGGCACTTGTTCTGTTCGTTTTTGGTTCTGGCCCTGTACAAGGTTTTGCAACTACCCTTATTATCGGTATCCTGACCTCGTTGTTTACCGCAATCTTTATATCTCGTATCATCTTTACTAAGATGCTCGATAAGAATAGAAAGATTACGTTCTTCCATCACTGGTCAGAAAACTTCCTTGCAAAGGCTAACTTTAACTTTATTGGATTTAGAAAGTATGCCTACATTTTCTCCATTTCGGTTATTACCATTGGAGCAATCTCTTGGGTGGTAAAAGGCTTCAGCTATGGTGTAGATTTTACTGGAGGTAGAACTTATACTGTTCGCTTTGATCAACCAGTGAAGACCAACGAAGTGCGTAGCGCTCTTGATAAGGAGTTCGGCGAAAGTTCTGAAGTTAAGCAGTTCGGTCCAGCATCTCAGGTGAAGATTACAACAAAGTATCTGATAAAGAGCAATGCTCCTACCGTAGATAGCATCATCAATACGAAGATCTATAAAGCAGTAAATGGGTTTAACAAGGTTCCTGTATCATATGGAGATTTTGTAACAACTACCCGAACCCCTATAGGTATACTTTCTTCTGCCGTTGTAGGTCCAACTGTGGCTGATGATATCAAAATTGGCGCTGTTATTTCTGTTATTCTTTCGTTGATTGCAATCTTCATTTATATTGCAATTCGATTCAAGAAGTGGCAGTGGGGACTTGGAGGTATGGTGTCTCTTTTCCACGATACAATGTTCGTTTTGGCATTCTACTCGTTATTCTCGAACATCATGCCATTTACCATGGACGTTGACATGACGTTTATTGCAGCGTTGCTTACCATTATTGGTTATTCGATCAACGACACCGTAATTATCTTCGACCGTATCCGCGAGTACCGTCGTGATCATCCAAAGCGCGATCTTAAGGTTAATATCAACTTGGCAATTAATAGTACACTTGCGCGTACTGTTAATACCGCAGGTTCTACGTTGATAGTTCTTATTGCCATCTTTATTTTTGGTGGCGATGTTATCCGTGGGTTTGCCTTTGCTCTTATAGTTGGTATATTAATCGGAACATTCTCATCTGTATTTGTTGCAACACCTGTTGCTTACGATATGATTAACGATGGTGATGAGCAGAAAAATATAGGAGAGTAACACTTCTTCTTTTTTGAATGGAAAGGGCTACCCCAATGGGTGGCCCTTTTTTGTGCTATAGTCCTTTATTGCAAAAAGAACCGATAGAGGAATGCTATTGACCACTTTTTTACTTCTTATTCTTATCTTCGCAGAGCATGTTACAAAAAGCCAATGATTTCAGTTAAGAATATACGCAAAGTGTTTGGCCAACTTGAGGTGCTTAAGGGTATAAACCTTGACATAGAGTCTAATCAGGTGGTAAGCATAGTTGGAGCTAGTGGTGCTGGGAAAACTACGTTACTACAGATTATGGGTAGCCTTTTGAATCCATCATCAGGAGATGTTCTTATTGATGGAGCAAACATTTGTTTGATGACCGACAAGGAACTTTCTTCGTTCCGTAATGAGAAGATTGGGTTTGTTTTTCAGCAGCACCACCTGCTTCCCGAGTTTACGGCATTCGAAAATGTATGTATTCCTGGGTACATTGCAAGGAAAGATAATCGTGAAGTTGAACAGCAGGCTAAAGAACTGCTTGAACTATTAGGCCTTTCGCATCGACTTTCGCATCGACCTCAAGAACTATCGGGAGGAGAACAACAGCGAGTGGCCATTGCCAGGGCGTTAATAAACAACCCTTCGGTGATTTTTGCAGATGAGCCTTCCGGAAATTTGGACTCGCACAATAAGCAGGAGTTGCATAGCCTCTTTTTTAAGCTGCGCGATCAGTTTGGGCATACCTTCGTGGTGGTAACGCACGATCTAGAGCTTGCCAAGATGTCTGATAGAATTATTACCCTTAACGATGGACAAGTGGTAAATGGATAAGGATTTGTTGTGTGTAAAGCAGCTTCTTGACGAACAGTACAGAAAATACTGCTGCTCATCTTTTATAGATGACGATCCTATTCAAGTTCCACATCTTTTTTCTAGTCAGCAGAACCGTGAGATTGCTGGCTTTTTTGCGGCCACTTTTGCGTGGGGCCAGCGAAAAACGATTATTGCTAAGTCAAAGGAGTTGATTGCTCGTATGGATAGTAATCCTGCTGATTTTGTTATTAATTATTCGGAGTCAGATCTTAGGGTGCTAAAGGGTTTTAGGCATCGAACCTTTAGCGAAAATGATGCAGTAGGTTTTGTGCGTGGATTGGCATCAATTTATCGATACTATAGTAGTATGGATGAGTATTTAGTTTCTCGAGGGGGAACTACACCGCTGGTTGCTCTTCGTTTGCTTAGAAGTCACTTCGAATCTGAGTCTGGTGTTCTTCCAACAACCCTTCGGCATATTGCAAATGTTGATGCAGGATCGGCTGCAAAACGGCTAAACATGTTCTTTCGATGGATGGTTCGATCCGATCAAGAAGGGGTTGACTTTGGTCTGTGGAAATGTATTCAGCCAAAGTATCTGCTAATTCCTCTAGACTTGCATGTGGGGAATGTTTCGCGGGATTTGGGTATTCTAAAGCGTAGACAAAATGATTTAAAAGCAGTTTTAGAGCTAACAGAAGTCCTAAAGCAATTTGACGCTTCAGATCCGGTGAAGTATGACTTTGCGCTGTTTTCATTGGGGGTGAATAGGAACACTGATTGGACTGATTAGGCTGATTTACACTGATTATTTTGTATTTTTACTGTAAATCGTTAGCTAATGGGGACTCAGTATATTAACTCTAAAACAACAGAGATAATAATAAAATCCTACTATGCTGTTTATAATGCATTAGGGTATGGTTTCTTGGAGAAGGTTTACAAAAATGCGTTGTATTATGAGTTGAAATCGCATGGACTAGGGTGCAAGGTTGAACATCCAATTAAGGTTTACTATGATGGATGTATAGTTGGCGAATACTTTGCTGATATTATTGTTGATGACACCATAATTCTAGAGTTAAAGGCTTGCGAATCGCTCAGAGAAGAGCACGAACTGCAGCTCGTAAACTATTTAAAGGCAACGGATATTGAAATAGGGTTGCTGCTGAATTTTGGGAAAAAGCCTGAAGTTAAGCGGAAAATTTTTACGAACGACAGAAAGAATAGCATTATAAATAAGCAGTGAAAATTTGTAGAATCAGTTAAATCAGTGTTCTAATCAATGGCAAATAGTTGGTTTCAGTTTAAGCAGTTTAAAGTAGAGCAGGGTAAAACGGCCATGAAAGTGGGTACCGATGGTGTTCTGCTTGGTGCTTGGGCTAGCGTAGGCGATGCAAAGAATATTTTAGATGTAGGAACCGGAACTGGGCTAATAGCGTTGATGCTTGCACAGCGCAATCAAAATGCCGAAATTACAGCTATCGACATTGATCGCAACGCCGTTGAGCAAGCTGCGGAAAACGCAGAACAGAGTCCCTGGTCTGGACGAATTTCTATATTTGAATCGGACTACAACCATTTCAGGGTAGGCGAGAGTAGCCTATTTGATCTTATCGTATCAAACCCTCCATACTTTAAGCAATCGCTTAAATCTCCTACAAAATCGAGGTCAATTGCTCGTCACGATCATATGCTTTCGCACGATGATCTTATAGACCACTCCATTCGCCTGCTTAAGGACGGTGGACGCTTATGCGTTATTCTGCCTTACGTAGAAGGTAGTGTCTTTATTGCGCTTGCAGCCTCGAAGGGGCTTTTCTGTACTAAAAAAACAAATGTATTTGCCACTCCTAATGCGGAAGTTAAGCGATTGCTTCTCGAATTCTCGAAAATGCAGGTTAAAATGCAGGAGGATAGCTTAGTTATTGAGGAGGGGGGAAGGCATGCCTACTCGAAGGAGTATTTGGTGTTGACGAGGGAGTTTTATTTGTTTGGATAGATTATTTGCAGCAATTTTTACTGATGTTATAGATTTAGTTGGAAAGATAGAGGATCGTCAAGTCTTAGGTTATTTCAATTTTGGATTGTATTAATAAAAGAGGCTGTTCAAAAGAAATTGAACAGCCTCTTAGTTTATTAAAGGTCTAGAAGTTTACTATTAAGGCATATCTTCTGGCCATGCAGTGCGTCTAAATCCTTTTATCAAATAGGTAACAGTACTATTTGTTGTAGCTTTCATCTTAAACGAAATAAAATCACTTTTACCTCCAGATGGAGTGTCAAAACCGTTTAATACAACCTTACCTTCAGTAATCGTTAATTCATTATCTGTCGTAAAGTATGTATTAATCCCCTTCGTAATGCTGAATTCTTTATTGGGTACAGAACAATTTACTTTTCCAAGAACACCAAATGGATTGTTTTTGTTAGATAGTTTAACCCACATTATATTATCAGCATTTGATGCAGTATTATAGGTGTAAAGGGTATAACCTTCACCATCTGGGATTAGGTTGCCTGTGGCAGCATCATGAATGCTTACTACCCATTGTCCACATAGAGGAAACAAAGGTGAATATTCAACTTTTTGATCCTCATAAGTCTCGCAGCTTGTAAGGGCTAAGGCGAAGAGACTTATTAATGCAAATAACTTTAATATCTTCATTAATGAAACTTTTTAACGTTAATAACATAAGATTGCGTAAGAAACCAATAGATTTCCTACCTCTCTTCTTTATTTCTTATGCCACCACATTTTTTGTGCTAAAGGAATAACCTTAGGCGCGTTGGTGTTATAGTCAGAAGAACTCTTAGGAATAATTAGTCTTCGTGGAAGTTCTCCTGCATTAAGTACGCTGTGAGCAGCAGGAACAAGTTGACCAATAACATAGCCGGCATCTGTAGTCTGCTTTGTGCCTAGTTGTGGATATCCAGTTCTATTAATATCAAAGAAAGAATCCCACGCTTGGCATCTTGTAGAGGCTACCCACTTTTGGGTAATGATTGCTTCAACCATTTTTGTATTATCGCTAGGGAATTCATACACACCTCCAGCTTTGGTGAATTCAGAAGCATTGGTGTAACCCCAGCGTAGGAATGCCTCATTTACGGCTTTGTCATAAAACTCTTTGGCTTTTCCGGCATTAGGTATTCTTGCATAGTATTCGGCTATGGTAAAGTATGATTCGGCAACCGATAAGAAATACACAGGATCCGTTGCTGCTAGCATAGCACGCGAAGTTGTATTACTTGGCGTTGTTGCCGTAGGTACACTTGTATTGCCATATGGGAGTCCTTTATAAATTCCCTTGGCCTTCTCAAAGAAGTTGGCAATACGAGGGTCCTTATTAGCAGTAAGGAATGCGATTAATGTGTTTGATGCCTTAATGTTGTTTGTTGTATTCAGTTTTCGTCTATCATTCTCGTAAAGAGGATTTGACTTGTTTTCTTGATCAACAAAGCCATTCATTCGAGCATCAACGGTCACAAAGTCGTTCTCGGCAATAAGTTCAGCAAGGGCATCTTTATTTGCTTCATAGTCGCGCATCAGCACCTTGAATTTTAGCGATTTTGCAAATTGAATCCACTTTTCAAGATCACCTGCATAAACATAATCTTCAGATCCAATAGGAATCTCTTCGTTTGCTGCTAATGCTAAATCTTTTTTTGCAATAGCTTCATCAAGTAACCTGATAATTCCTGCATAAACAGTCTTCCCATCATCATACTTTGGCTGCATGTTATCTGCCCCTTGAAGAATTTCGTTGAAGGGAACGGTTTCGTAAAAATCGGCTAGGATATGGAAGTTGAAGGCCATAAGAATTTTGGCAGGAACATAGTAGTTCCATTGCTTTTCGGCTTCCGATGTCTCAACTATAGATTTTAGATCTTTTAAAGCACCTGCATATGCTGCAGACCAAACTCCGTTGTAGCTGGAATAGGTTAGATCGTAGGTAACCGTTGTGTTGTACTGGTTTGAACTATTGTTTTGTGTGTAATGCTGACACCAGAAACCACCAACCATTTGGAGGTCTGATCCAACCCTGGAAGCTGTCCATGCAATGCTTGAAGGAAGCAGCAACTTAGGAGATGCTTTTCCTGGGTAGTTAGGATCTTTATTTATATCCAAGAAACTTTCGCATGCGGTGAGCATAAAGAAAGCGGATATAAGCATTATAAGGATTGAATTTTTTCTCATCTCGTTTAAATTTTGAATTTATGTGCTAAAAAACGATTTTGATACTTCCCCCGTAATTTCTTGTAGTAGGGGCTGCTGCAAATTCTCCAAGTTCAGAGGTGATGTCATTCCCGTAGTTGGTTGCTTCTGGATCAACAAAGTTGTTGTCCTTAGGTGTCCAGAGGAATAGGTTACGACCTACTACACCAATGCTAACTCCTTTAACATATCCGCTCTTGAAGAACTTTTTAGGTAAAGAGTACGATACAGCAATTTCTCTCAGTTTTAGGTAATCTTTAGGAAGCACAAAGGTTTTTTGTATTGGAGTGTTTTTAGAGTTGTTGTAATAATTATACGTCTCATAATTGGTGATAGGAATGTCATTTTCTACATAAATAGGTTTACCATTAGCATCAACTCCTGCTTGTTTTACAGAATTTGGAATTACAAATGGTTGCCTTTCATTAAATGTAGTCTTGGTTGCATTACCGTTAAAATTCATAATGTGAGAAGTGTAACTCCAGAATTGTCCGCCTTTTCTCCAATCAAATACACCACTAAGGGTTATGCCTTTGTAGGTTAAACGAGTATTGAAACCCATGGTGAAGTCAGGCTGAGAAGTCCCTACGTTGTCCTTTTTTCCTGCGTCAACAAGTGGCCTTCCTGCCGAGTTGACAACAATCTTACCAGCATGCTCTCCTTCGGCAACTCGTAGCTCGGCTGGGGCAAGGAATTGTCCAAGAGGCTGACCTACGATGGCCATAAAGTCGATCTCGTAGCCAGAAGCAATACGGTACCTATCAGTACCAGCCCAAAGTTCCTTTACTTTACTTTTGTTTTTGGCAAAGGTTACTCCAACTTCCCATTCTAAATCAGATGTACGAACAGGTATGATGCGAACGTTTGCTTCTACACCTTGGTTCTCAATTTTCCCGATATTCTGAGTCCTCGATGTGTAACCTGTTTCAGGAGCAACCGTAGCAGAAATGATTTGATCCTTAGTTTGCTTGTTATAATAAGCAACATCAAATGTTAATCTATTCTTAAAGAAGCGTGCATCAATTCCAAACTCTAGTTCAGTGGTGATTTCAGGCTTTAAGCCCATATTTCCTAGGCGGTTGCTTTCTGTTAAACCTAAAACACCAGCGAATGGTAAGTATAAATCTCCAAATCCAACACCAATCTGAGTTGGAAAGTATGCTGAATATGTTCTATAAGCAGGAGCATCATTACCTGTTTGACCATAAGCCGCTCTTACCTTTATAAAGTTAACGTAGTCATTTTGTAATGACTTAAACATATCAGTTAGGATTGCTGAAGTGTTTACCCCCCAGTAGAAGAAGCTGTTTTTATTCTTGGGTAGAGTAGAAGACCAGTCGTTTCTTAGAGAAAGCGTTAAGAACCAGTAATTTCTAAAATCAAAGTTCATTTGACTGAAAGCGCCAATCAATCTTCTTCTAGAAATACCAGAACTGGAAAGCGGCATAACCTCTCCATTCTCTAGACTATACCAATTAGGTTGTACTAGCCCTGATAGCGACGAATTATGGAAAGATGAAGAGCGCTGGTTAAAGTTATAACCTAAAACACCATCAAATCCCAAATCATTCGATAGTTTATAGTTTCCAGATAGCAGACCTGTGAAGTCAATTTGATCCCAAGCATCATTCCTTTCGTTGTAGTAGCCTACTTCGTCTTTTTTTCCACCTTCATAGGCATAGCTACCAACGGTTCTTTTAGCTATAGCATTCCATCTTTGTTGACGTGAATTGGTAAAATCGCCGCCTAATCGAGCTGTAGCTCTAAGCCCTTTTAGAATTTCGTAATTCACTTCGGCTTTTCCATAAATACGATCATCCTGATATTTGTTGCCGTTGTTTTTTACAACCCACCAAGGATTTTCAGCATAAACAGTGTAGTAGTTGTCCGTATTGTTATAAATGTTGTTCAGATCTTTTGTGTCTTGGAAGTCAACATCTACAGCATGCTGCAGCAATTCTGGGAATATAGTAGCACCATTATCTCCCTGACCAGCACTAACATTGTTCATGTCCTTGCGTACGTAGTTAATGGAGTAGTTAATGTCGAAATTGTTGTACTTCGTATTTCCCCTAAACGAGAAGGTATTCCTGCTATACTTGTCGGCATCGGTAGGGATAACTCCATTAGCATAAGAGTTTCCGTACGAAAAAACGAATCCTGTATTCTTAGTTCCACCTTTTACGCTTACAGTGTTGTTGGTTTCAAATCCTGTTTCATAGAAGTTCCTTAGGTTGTCTTCTACATATGAGAATCTTTTCTCACGTCCTGTTGCTTTTGGATCAAATTTGCCATTTGCATCTAGAGGTGCTCCCCAATCATGCATACGTCCGTCCAATTTTGGCCCCCATGAACCATTTTCCATTCTATCCCAATCTGGCCATCCTTGACCAAAAACATTTTGAGTTTGAGGAACTCGGAGCACATCGCTAGCCATAAACGAACCGTTATACTCAACAGTAATTCGCTCGTCTTGTTGTGATCTTTTGGTGGTAATCATAATTACACCATTAGCAGCTCTAGAGCCATAAAGTGCGGTTGCTGACGCTCCTTTTAAAACAGTCAACGACTCAACATCATCAGGGTTAATGTCTCCTGCTTGGTTTCCGAAGTCTACAGCATCAGAGCTGCCGTCGCTTCCCGAAAAGTTGTTCTGGATTGGAACACCATCTACAACATACAATGGTTGATTCTCAGAGAAGGAAGAGTATCCGCGAACAATTACTTTTTGAGATGTTCCGGTTTGACCTGACGAGGATACGTTTACCCCTGCAACTTTACCTGCAATACCCGACATTACCGAAGCAGAACGACCCGCTAGTAAATCTTCGCTTTTTACAGTTGAAGCTGCATAGCCTAACGTTTTCTCCGATTTTTTCATGCCCATTGCAGTTACCACAACTTCGTCGATCTTTTGGGTTTCTGGGATCAATGAAACATTAATCTCCCCACCTTTAATGGCTACCTCTTGGGTTTGAAAGCCAACAAAGCGGAATACTAAGGTTTTTGCATTTGCTGGGAGGTTTTTAAGGGTAAACTGTCCATCAATACTGGTTGACGTACCAATGGTGGAAGCCTCCTTCACGAAAACACTAACACCAGGAATTGGCTGCTTGTCCTCAGCGGACAACACCTTTCCTGAAACTTGCTTTCCCTGTCCTAATGCCGTACCGGCGCCAAAGACAAGCAGCGTTACGAGTAACGTTAAAAATCGCCTCATAATAGTTTGTTTAGCAGTTTGTAATTTGTTTGTTTGTAGTTGTCTATTACGCCTCTTGATCTAAAAGGTATTTTTGACATTTGCAAAGCTATAACAAAATTTGACATATCCAAGAAGAGGACGGGAAATTGTAGAAAAACATATTGGACAATATTCTTCTCGTAATTTGTGTGGGTGTGTGATGAAAATGGATGCAACGGTTTGTTATACGGCTATTTTTTTTGTGATGCCCCTTTTAAACGGAGAGGGGTGGGTGAAATAATTCTGTTTGTGACGAGTTTTTTGTTATATAAAATTAATATCATACATGTAGATATAAGTAATAAAATGTTAAATATGCGGTTGCCTTAAGTTGGGGGATTGATGCTTATATTTCTTTTTATTTATAGCTGAACCTAAGTTGAGGGAACGGTTTTGTAAGTGAATATGCATGTATGAGCTAAAAAATAAAGGAGTAAATAGAGGGAATTCTGATTCCTATTTTAGGAGTAAATAGGAACCGGCAACAATATGATATTTGGAAATTGACATAGAGGATAAGAAAAGGACAGAAGCTTATATTCCTGTCCTTTTCTTACATAATGCGCTTTAGCGTGCAAGTACTGTTATGGCATCGCTATAAACGAGCTTGCCTTTTGGTCCCATATAGGCGCATCGGCATAAATACTCAACCCCATGCTTAAAGCCGGTTACCTCCTTCTTACTTGATGTGAGCGAACCTGTGCCCATGTCGATAAATAGGAAGGTGCTGTAGCGATAGGGGTAAATAGAAATTTCGAGCAACGACTGTTTTGAGGGGCTTGTGTTTAAAATTGGGAATCGCACATCAGGGCTCGGTATCCCATGATCGATTAGGAGTTTCCTTAGTTTTACGGAAGAATAATAGCGAAAAATGGATGAGTAAATGTAAAATTGTGCGGTGTTTCTAGGCCTAATGCTAATATTTTTTCAACCAAAAAGGGCTATTCTATATTAAGAATAGCCCCTCTTTTAATTATTGGATGAGAATCTTGATTTACTTGTTTGGCATTGTTAGTCTTTCAGTAAAGCCACTCCATAAGGTTGCAAGTTTACCGTTATATATAACTCTACCTAACATGTCGAATTCTAGCGTATTCCCATTCCTAACCATAGATTTTGCTTGGAAATAAACCATACCATAAGTAGCATGCTTGTAACCCATTGGTTGAGCAGCCCATGATAATAGTGTTTGGTTATCGTCACTTAAAACAAAAATTAAAGGATAACCAGCATAAAAACAATCAGGCAGGCGATAGATATTTCCTTCCTTTGCCTTTTCGATTGGCTGATCCCAAGAATCTTCAAATAGCTCAGATTCGTATTTTCCAATGCCGTAGGTTTCCCAAGTTAGCTTGCGCTGCACAGAAATCTTTATTTCTTTTACACCTGATACAGAAACCTTCGCTGGATCTGAAATTGAAACTGTTGCTTGATATTTATCCGTTGCTCCAAGATTGTTTATATTCCCGAAGGATATCTCGGCATATGCAACTGTTTCCCCGTTGCGGAACGTTACTGTTGGTGTCGTTAAAGTGAGGATGTTGGCATTGTTTGATAAGGTAAGGTCAACAGTCAGTTCTCCCGTTTTCTCTCCACGGTATACTGGAACTTTGACTATTCCATTATCTTGAGCTGTTACTTCGTTATTCATTTGTGTTGAAGCAAACGAAGCCGTATTGCGATTTCCTCCGTAAATAACACCTTCTGCATCGGTATTACAGGATGTAAATCCAAACAAAACAATGGATAATACCGATAAAAAACTTAATATGTTCGTTTTCATAACTTTTTATCTTTTAAGTAGCAAGCTATTGCACAATCGGATTTTGATCTTCATCTGTAATATTTTCATTACCATCGATCTCTGATTGAGGTAATGGAAATATAAACAATGGCGATGCGGCTGATGTATTCTTGGTCGTTACTTTTTCAGTGTGATTAGAGTTTGCATAAGAGCGGTTATAGCCTAAAGCTAACCTCTGCAAATCGAATATGCGACCAGCCTCTCCCCATAGCTCTAAACGGCGTTGGAATAAAATCTCATCCATCAAAGTTATGAGTGGTGCATTTGTGTTAGTGTTGTACTCCTTGCTATCTGTTCTATCTGCTAAGCGAGTGTCAAAATTGCTATCACGTTTGCTACCCAGCATTTTGATCGTAGTACGAGCTTCTGCGTATTTTTCTAGATGGCATTCTGCTTCTGCTTTGATCAAAATCATCTCTTCTGCGCGCATCAAAAGGTAATCTCCGGTACGTGTTACAGGATCTGCCATCTTAAATTTAAGCTGGCAATAGCTGATGTTTGAACCATCTCCTTCAACAGAAAGTTTTCCTCTAAACCAAGCAGCCTTACGTAAATCTGTATTTGGGATTAAATCGTACAAGCCAGAACTGATACATTGACGAGCTTTTGAACCATACGAACCTGTAACATCAGCATCCATATGAGAAAAGAATGATGCAGTTCCTGCTGTTTGATCCTTAGTAATCTCAACTCCCCAAAGAACTCCAGGAGCTTTTACGCTATTGTTACCGCCTAACTCGCTAACTGTAGCGACCTTTAGTCCTGGTCGGGTAAGCGCTTCTGCGGCAGCGTCCATTGCCTCTTTGTAGCGATGCTGAACCAGATTTACACGGGCTTTTATGCCATTGGCAACGTAGTAGTCGACATGTGAAGCATGCGTTTGCACTTTGTTTGTTACACCACCTAGAAGTGTAATTGCTTTATCTAAATCCTGATTGATTAAGTCGTAAACTTGTTGTACGGTTCCTCTTGGTTTCCCAACAGTACCAGCAACGGTAGGTTCAGTGTAAAGTGGAATACCTGGGGCATTTTCGTGTCCTATATAGGTTTGCTGGAATAGCTGGATAAGGTTGCTATACGCAAATGCACGTAATGCATAGGCTTGTCCAATGATACTTTGCTTAAGATCTGGATTGCCACCCATGGTTGCTTCAGATGCAATAATATAGTTAGTATTACAAACTATAGTATAGTAAAAATTCCAAACAGAATAAGATCTTCCGCTTTTATGAGAATAGTCACCATGTACATTTAGACGGTAATCTTCGTAGAACCATCCAGAACCTTGACCTTGCATCAGATGGTCTTCGCCCATCAAGTCTGCCATTAGGTTAATCGCTGTTTGTCCACAGTTTTCAGAAGCCCAATTCGTGCTCCATCCCGCAACAAAAAGTGCACGATAAATACCGTTAATAGCTGTTTCGGCACTAGTTGCATCCTTAAACATAGTTGATCCGGCAACTCTATCGGTTGGCTCGGTATTGAGCTCATCGGTACAACCGTTTAACCCTAACAACCCAAATAGGGCAATTATGTATAGAATCTTTTTCATTTTTCAATTTTTTAAGTTTGGTTAGAATCTAATGTCAACACCAAATGTGATATTTCTTGTTGGCACATACCCAAAATTAGTACCTCCGGTAAAGTTATACTGAGGGTTCATCCCTTTTAGATGGGTAAACATAACCACATTGTCGGCAGCAGCACTAAAACGAATTGCTTCAATTCCTGCAGCTTTAATCCATCTTGATGGTAGGGTATATCCTAGGGTGATGTTTTTAAATGCAAAGTAGGATGCATTTATTAGATCGTTGTTTGTGTTAACGTGGGTCAAGCCTATTTCTATACGAGGTATATCTGTTACGTCTCCAGGCTGTTTCCATGCGCGTTCGAGATTCTTGCTTCTTGCTTGGCCAATGTAGTTGCTATATAGCAGCGTATTGTAAACTCCGTCAAGAATTTTTCCACCAATTGAGTATGTGCAAAGAATGCTTAGGTCAAAGTTTTTATAGCTAAACTCATTCGCTACAGAACCATAGAAATCAGGTATACGGCTGCCTTGGATTTCTTTACAAGCAGTTGCTTTTGTTGGATTGTCGGAAATATACTTTTCTCCTCGTACACCGTTTGCATCAGTATCCCATACCCAGTAAAGTTGCTTTCCAGTTGCAGGATCAACACCTGCTGCACTTGGGGTATAGTATGAATTTAGGGTTTCTCCTTCACGGATAATATAGCTTCCTGTAATAATTTCAGGTTTATCTGCTAGTTGAAGCACCTTATTCTTTATTGTTGATCCAATTAGCGTTGTTTTCCATGAGAATTGATCGTTTCTGATCAGATCAATTCCGATAGTTACATCTAGCCCCCTGTTACGCATTGTTCCAACATTCTTACGGTATCCATCAAAGCCCAATGATGAAGCCATTGGAAAGTCCATTAGCATATCCTTGGTTTCTCTTTGATACCATTCAATAGTAGCGGATACTCTATTCATCAATCTGAAGTCCAATCCAATGTTGAGGTTAGAGTTCTTTTCCCATTTAAGATTCTTGTTTTCCAAAGAGCTGATTAGAGCACCACTCATTGATGCATTTGGATATCCTAGGTTGTAGAATGATTGCCAAGCGTATAGTGTATTCACATTATCATTTCCTTGAACTCCATAGCTTGCTTTTAACGCCATGTTGTCTAGCCAAGTGAAGCTTTTCATGAATGATTCCTGCGAAATTCTCCAGTTACCTCCCACGGACCAGAACTTTCCCCAACGGTTATCTTCGTGGAAACGAGACGAACCATCAGTACGGAAGCTCGCTGATAGGTAGTACTTATCAGCATAGTCGTAACCAACTCGAGAAAGAACAGATTCAATTGCGTAGTTGTTTTGATAGCTTCCAGCATCAGTAATAGAGGTGGCTGCATCTAATTCGTAAAGTCCTCCAAATGGGAATCCTGTTTTAGATGCGTTCAGGTAGTCATACTGGTACTTGTAAAACTCATGTCCAACTAAAGCGTCAAAATGATGTTTCCCAATATTACGATCGTACTTTAAAATTTGGTTGAAGGTGTAGCTAAAGGTTCTTCCATTGGCTTTAGCAAGCGATCCCTTAACTGAAACTGAGTTACCATTATATGGGTTATAGTAGGTCGCAGAAGAGGAATTTACAAGGTCGAAACCGTAGCTTACAGAAAGTGTAAGGCCTTTTAGTGGACCATCCTTAAGATTGCCAATGTCTGTAAACATACGACCACTTAAGTTATCGCTTTTAGAGCTATACATATCATCGTATAGTGTCGCAATTGTATTCCAGTTTGCACTTGCACCTGCAGGACGATTTGCCCCATAATCAAAGATAGGTTTTCCTAAATCATCATACAATGTTACTCCATTAGCATCTTTCTTGTAAACAGGGAAAATTGGAGCCATTAGTTGGTTTGTATACCAAACATTCGAGTATCCTGATGAGTTTTCAACTGCAGTATTGCTTTCATTACGAGAATAACTAGCGCTCATACCTGCTTTCATCCATTTTGTTACATCCGAATCAATATTCAATCTGCCATTATAGCGATTGAATTCGGTTGTTTTTAGCAATCCTTGCTCTGTTAAGTAGCCTAACGAAAACATGTATCTAGTTTTGTCATCACCTCCAGAAAAGGACGTAACATACTCTTGACGTAATGGATTTTTCTCCATTGCTTCATCCAGCCAATCTTCGCTGTATCGAAGTTTAGCATCAGATCTAACCTTTCCGGTTGAAGGGTCTATTAGATCTGTAATGGTGTAGTTGTAAGGATTATACTCTTCGTTTTTCCCAAAAATGGCAGTGGATCCATTCTTCATTTTTTCTAGCGCTACTATAGCGGCAGTTTGAGGAGATAATCCATTTGAAATAATCTCACTATTCTTATAAGATTGGAAGACGGTTTCAACATAACCAGCTTCGTTCATCGTTTCATAACGAGGAATTGATCGAGAGGCAACTCCCCAGTTGGCCTTGAAGTTAACCTTCATTTTTCCGGTTTTACCCTTCTTGGTTGCAATCATGATAACACCATTGGCACCACGAGCTCCATAAAGAGCACCAGATGCTGCATCTTTTAGAATCGTCATTGATTCAATGTCATTTGGATTGATCGATGAGATGCTTCCATCGTAAGGTACTCCGTCAACAACGTATAGCGGTGCCTGAGATGAATTGATAGAACCATAGCCACGAACCACAATAGAAGATCCTGAACCAGGTTGTCCTGATCCTGATGTGGCTTGAACACCTGCTACAATACCATCAAGAGCCTTAGTTACATTCGCAATAGGCCTTGTGCTTAATTTCTCAGATTTTACAGACTCTGCTGAACCTGTAAATGAAGCCTTTTTAGTAGTTCCGTAGGCAATCACCATCACCTCTTCAATCTGTTTGGCTTCAGGGGTTAACTTTGCATTAACCGTTGCTGAAATTGGCATTTCAAGCGTTTGGTAGCCAACGAATCTGAAGACAATTGTTTTGGCTTTCGCAGGAATGTTTTTTAGAATAAAGTTACCGCTGGCATCGGTTGTTGTTCCAATCGTAGATGCCTCCTTGATAAAGACACTTGCTCCAATTATTGGTTGGTTGTCGTCAGCACCAACCACCTTACCAGAGACTTGCTTTACTTGTCCTAGCGCCGAACCAACGCCGAAGACAACCATCGTTACGAGTAACGTTAGAAATCGCCTCATAATAGTTTTTTTAGCAGTTTGTAATTATTTTGTAGTTATCGCTTACACCTTTGACATAGAAAGGTGGTTTTGATATTTGCAAAAATATAACATAATTTGACATTACCAAAGATGTGTTAGGAAATTACATAAATAGTGTGGAATGACTTTTTGCAGATTGTTTATATTTCTATATGAATAAAAGTGGTTAATAGGTTTTTAAGGCGGTTTTTTACAGAACTCTTTCAAAATAAATGGGGGGAGACGATAAACGATCTTGTTTGCATCCGGTGGCTTATTATATAATTTTATGTCTTTTGTGTTGTTGCAAATAGTAAAATATCAAACGGTCAATCGGTTTAAATTTAAATAGGTGCTTATTATGGTTGCTTGAAATAGGATTAGATTTTGAAGCTAATCCGATGTTGTTTAATCTTTAATGATCTAGCCTTTGTCTAACATAAGTACGGCAGAAGCTTATGCTTCTGCCGTACTCTAATATAGTAATGTAGATCTAACGAGCTAGTACTGTTATGGCATCGCTATAAACGAGCTTGCCTTTTGGTCCCATATAGGCGCATCGGCATAGATAGTCAACGCCATGCTTAAATCCGGTAATTTCCTTCTTACTCGATGTTGAGCTAACCTGTGCCCATGCCGATAAATCGGAAGGTGCTGTAGCTATAGGCGTAAATAGGAATACGTAAACCCTTGCATCAGCATGCGACTTTACCGAGAAGATAAGCGAACCTTCGTTTATGCCATACTCCACCTTAAAGTTGCTGGGCTTAGGAGGCTCTTTCCCTTTTTCGGTTTCCTTTACTAAGTTAAAGCCTGTAGTAGCAAGTTTTTCCCTATCGCCTTTGGCCATTACGCAAAGCTCTATGGCCATTTCGTTCAGCTCGGTTACTAGGGTTGCCTTTGCCTCATTTTTCATTAGAACATCGGCTTTGGTACCATCAATACTAGCAATTTGCTTCGTTTCGTAATCATCCTTACAAGTTTTAAGCCTTGCAAGACGTTCAGAGGTAATTGTAAATAGGCTGTTCCCGGTTAGTTGAAGGATAACATTTCCGGTAAATGGGCCAATTTCTCCATCCTTAAGGTAGGCGTGGGAAGTCACTAATTCGATTATCGCCATATCTTACTATGCGTTAAAGGTTAATAATATGGTTTGTTAATAGTACGAACAAGCGCTATTGCTGATGGTTCAAAAATGGATTAAAAAGGTTTGACAGTAAGCGTAATATGTATCAATTCTAAATAATAGGATTGGTTAGAGAGTAAAAAAGCTATATACATAAACGATATGCTTAACTAAAAGAGTAGGATTCTGCTGAAATGATTTTTTATGGCAGCAAAGCTTGTCGTTCTGCAGGGTATTGGAATCAGTAGGCTGAGTAACCGAGCGTATTCGTCGAATCAGATGCTGTTAGCCGTGCGATTCCGATATAAAATGCCCCATTTTCTATAGTAAATAGTTTATTTCCTATCAAGGATGGTATATTTTCTATAAGAAATGGATCATTTCCGATACGAAATGCTCCATTTTCTATTGGAAATAGATCATTTTCGATCAAGGATGGTTCATTTTTAATAAGAAATGAACCATTTCATATTAAAAGTGGCATAGTTTTAATAAAAAGGAAGCCCAATCGTATCGGTTTCTTTATCGCTTGGGAAAGGGTAGGGGGGATAGAACTATTGGTGTAGGTTTTGTTAATAATCAAAGGAGCTGGAATTTAAAGCATACGAATATAGAATTGAGATTTGCCGATGCTATCTAATGGAAATAATTCCTTATCGGGCTCGAATGGTAGGCTGCAAATTACTTTTGAATTTGGATTTCTATAATATAGAAAGAGGGTGTTCGTAAATAACGAACACCCTCTCTATTCCTAATTAACTATATTCTAGTTATTCTGCTTTACCTCAGGATTTGAGTTTATTTCATCCTGTGGAATAACCCATTGCCATCTAACATCTCCAGCATTTACGCTAGTGGTATAGCACAATGTTGGGCTGTGATGACCTGCATAATCGGTATATATATGCTTTTTCTTATATGCCTTAAGCTCATCTTCTGTTGGATTAACAGGAGCTGCGGGATCTACAACCTTATCTATATTTCTTTCCAAAGAAGAATTTAGACGCTTAAGATCATAGAATCTAAAGCCTTCACCCCATAGTTCGATTCTTCTCTGAAGAAGGATCTCATTGATTAAGGCATCATCGGTACTAGTAGACTTTACATATGCATTGTCTCTTGTTGATACCAAGTCAAATAGAGTTTGTTGTGCGTCAGCGAATTTATTGCTTCTTGCTTCTGCTTCTGCTTTAATTAGGTACATTTCAGCAACTCTGATATAAGCAATATCTCCACGGCTATCGGAGTTCGCAGCCGCTCTAAACTTTCTTGACATGTAGGAGCAAACCAGAGCACTTGTGTTTACTTCAGGTCGAGCCTTTATGTCCATTCCGGTTAAAGAGAACATTGATTTACGAGCATCTGTTGCAGGCATTGCTTCGTATAGCTCTCGTGTAATAGACTTTGGATTCGTTCTAATGTTGGTAGAGCTGAAGTTCCAAGACATAAACGCAAAGTACGAGAAGAAATAGGTGGGCTGATCAGATGCTTGCTGTGTACCCCAGATCCATTCAGAGCCTTCTCCTGGATATGAGCTAAATACGCTGGGATAACCAGAGTCTTGCTGTAAATCTTTCTTGCTGAACAGCGAATGGCCCTTTATTGCAGCTGTAGCATTGGAAATAGCATCAGCCCAACGACCTGTGGTTAGAGCCACTCTGGCCTTTATGGCCTGTGAAGCTTGAAGGCTAATATCCGAGATTTGATTTGGATCTTTAGCATCTGCTAGTAGAATAATTGCCTCATCTAAGTCCTTGTTGATTTGGGCATATACTTCCTCTACGGTAGCTCTAGCTTGTGGGGTTACCGTCTGGGTTGTACGTAATACTACTCCTGGTTGTGAATTTGTCACGTTGGGATAGTCGTAACGCTGAGCATAGAGTTGAACAAGATTAAAGTAAGCCCAAGCTCTGTAGGTAAGGGCTTGCCCCATGATTTCCTTAAAGTTTGGATCAGTCTCTTGTGCCTTCAGGTTTTTATTTAATCCTTCGATTATTCCATTCACATTAAATATAACCCTATAGTAGAACTTCCAAGCATAAGTGGTATTTGTAGCTCTGGCATTTCTATGAGCATTCCACTTATAAGTATCATTCCACCATCCGTTACCAGCAGCACTCATGCACAAGTCTTCGCCAAGCAGATCTCTGATAATCATGTGCGATTGTTCCCCATTCTGATCCATCTGATCGCCTTGAGAGTATAGCAATCTGTGAATACCATTCAGTGCCGCACGTGCATTCTTCAAATCTGTGAAAACGATGCTCTCACTAATCTGATCTGTTGGTTTCGTGTCTAAAAAGTCTTTTTGGCATGCCCCAAGTGTGGTTAATGCCACTATGCTTAAAAGAAGTAATTTTTTCATCATCCAAATTTTAAAGCGTCAAATTAACTCCAAACGTAAAAATTCTGGCCATAGAGTAGGTGTTGCTGGTTACACCAGACATTGCCTCTTGTGGATTCATTCCCTTTCTTTTGCAGAAAAGGCTTAGGTTGTCACCAGAAACATAAGCGTTCATTCCTTTTATACCCATCTTGCTTAAGATAGATTCAGGGAAAGTATAGCCTAGCGAAATGTTTTTAATCGCTACATAGTTTGAGCTTGTCAGCCATCTTGTAGACGATGCCGTAAAGTTCGAGTTCTTAGCAGCATCAATTCTAGGGACATCTGTAATGTCGCCAGGCTGTTGCCATGCGTTTTTCAGATCAACATGCATAGCACCTCCTGCTGAATATCCCATAAGGCCGGCATAAGAATTATCGTAGGTTTTCCCCCCAAAAGCATAGGTTAACAAAACAGAAAGGTTTATACCTTTATAGCTGAAGGTGTTTGTCCATCCTCCAAAAACATCAGGGATCGAAGATCCTGAATACTCATACTTTGCCTTGTTTGGATCTGTAGTGTACTTTTTCCCATCGATAGTTCTGTAAATGTAAGGGGTTGCAACTTCATTAAAGGCAGCATCTCCTAGCTCATCATTATAGATGTACAGTCCTGCTCCATCGCGAGGATCTACTCCCGCCCATTGACGAAGGTAGTAATCGTAGATGCTATGACCTTCTTCCCATCTTTTGGTGCCACTAATTATCGTAGGATTCTCCTTTGGCATCTTTGTAACTTCGTTCTTGTAGCTAGTTGCATTTATCGAAGATGTCCATCTAAAGCCATCAGCCGTGTTAAGAACATTAGCGGTTAAGGAAACCTCGATACCTCTATTGTACATTGAGCCAATATTTTGAGGTTGGTAGAATACGCCCGCAGATAAAGGCATTGGAACATAGAACAGAAGATTGTCTGATTGTCTGTTAAACCATTCAACCGAACCAGTAAACCTATTTAGGAATCCAAAATCAACACCAATGTTGGTTTGCTTATTTGTTTCCCATGTTAGATTGTTGTTTCCCATTGTGGTTTTGGCGAGCATCCCAGTAACATTGCTCATGCCATTGTTATATCCTAATTCATATAAAGATTGATAGGGATAGAATGTCGAATATCCATCAGGATCGTTTAGCGAATTGTTGCCAGTTTCTCCGTAAGAGGCTCTTAATTTCAAAGAGTTAAGCCAATCGATATTGCGGAAGATATCCTCCTTGTATAGGTTCCAACCAAGGCTACCAGAAAAGAAGTTTCCCCATCTTACATCATCGCTAAAACGAGAAGAACCATCGCGTCGGAACGAAGCGGTTGCAAAGTACTTATCGTCATAGGTGTAGTTAATTCTAGAAAGGTAGCTTTCGATACGATCTTTGTCGGTCTTAGAGTTTAAATCGCTAATGTTTGTAAAGTTAGGGAATTCATTAATGCCTTCAAGAACTTGTCCTTGTTTCATTCCGTAGAGATAGTTGTACTCATACGAATAGAACTCGTGGCCAACAAGAACGTCTACGTTATGCTTACCAAAATCGTGCTTCCAAGTTAGCAACTGGTTTAATGTGATGCTGGTATTAATCCTGTTCGTTTTTTGGAAACGACCAGCAGGAGCACCATCTCCTAACTTTGTATTCTCGTACTTGCTATCAAGTCGGCTGCTCACGTAGTAACCTCCATTCAAAGAGAATTTAAAATCATAAGGAAGCATGATGTCGGCAAATGATTTGGCATCAAGCACGCTAATTTTCCTCTTTTGATTGTTCCACATCATCTCTGCTAATACGTTACGGCCTGCACTTGCACCCGAACCACGAGAACCATTTTGTCCATAATCGTATTGCTTATTGCCGAATGCATCTAGATCATAAGAGCCATCAGCGGCATGAAGATACACAGGGTAGATAGGTCCTATGCTTTTGGCAAAGAAGAATGGGTTTGCATAAGAACTGGCATCATCGCTTGTTGCGCTCAATAGGTTAGAGTTGGTAACCGTACCCGATAGGTTTGTACCTATCTTTAACCATGAAGTTGGGGTTACGCTTACGTTGGCACGAGCAGTAATTCGCTCATAGTCGGATTTCTTTACGTAACCATTTTCATTCAAGTAGCCTAAAGAGAAATAGTAATCAGAACTTTTAGAACCACCACTAGCAGATACGTTGTAGTCACCTCTTTGTCCTAAACGAGATAGCTCGTCAAACCAGTCTAAATCGTTGTAAGAAGAAAGAACTTTACCTCCAGCAATAAACTTGCCATCTGTGCCTACCACAGCATTGTCCGCAACCTTTGTCGTACCATCAGTTGTGATGATATTATACTTTAAAGCTTCTGCTATTAAATTTTTAGAGGCATCGGCGTTTGCCTTATCTAGAACTCCAGCACCAAGAACTCCCGCTTGCCATGTAGCCGCATTTGTATAAGTTGCAGCTCCGTAGCTGTAAGAGTTTCTTAAGCCTTGCCAAACTAATGGATAGTACTCAGTAGCGCTAACTCTTGAGTACTCTGGAATACCTCTGGTCGAAACACCATAGTTAACCTTTGCATTTACGGTGAATTGGTCGGTCTTTCCCTTTTTTGTAGTTACAATAACAACACCGTTGGCAGCTCTACTTCCGTACAATGAGGTTGCAGCAGCATCTTTAAGTACAGTCATACTTTCGATATCCGCAGTGTTTATATTAGAGATTCCACCATCATAGGGAATTCCATCTACTACGTATAAAGGATCGCTAGACGCATTAATAGAGCCAATACCTCTAATTCTAATTGTAGGAGCAGAACCTGGAGCTCCTAGACCTGGAGATACCTGCACCCCTACGGCTTGACCTTCTAGTGCTTTAATAGCATCAGATACGGGTCTTGTTTGCAACTCCTTGCTGCTAACAATGGCCGCAGATGTTGTCATGTTTGACTTTTTTACTGTACCGTAAGCCATTACAACAACCTCTTCGATCTTTTGGTTGTCTGGAACTAGACTGGCATTAGCGGTAGCACCTGTAATAGGAATTTCAAGTGTTTGATATCCCACAAATCTAAAAACAATAGTTTTAGCGTTAGCAGGAATGTTCTTCAGCAGGTAGTTACCGTTAACATCGGTAGTGGTACCTACTGTTGGTGCTTCTTTGATAAGCACACTTGCTCCGATAATAGGTTGGTTGTCGTCCGAGCCAACAACCTTACCAGAGACTTGCTTGGTTTGTCCTAACGCCGAACCAACGCCGAAGACAACCATCGTTACGAGTAACGTCAGAAATCGCCTCATAATAGTTTTTTTAGCAGTTTATTATTCGTTTGTTAATTTGGAATAGGCGTAGATTTGCTACATGTCAGATCAGGCCGTCATCCGGGGGGCAAAGATATAACAGACATTTGCAAATCCTAGTGGATTGAAAGCGTTTATGGGCATTCAGGCTTTCTAAAATATTGAATAAAAAGTTACATTTAGCAGTATTCTGCTAGGCTGGTTTATGAGAATGTGCCTTGTAATGTATAGAAATACAAATACATACTAGTTTGTTGGCTTATGTTGTTTTTTGTTATTCTACCATTAGATCTAGAGTGTTAAATTTAACGCATAAAGGCGAAAGTGGTGATGAAAAGCCTTTTTAAACGGTGAAAACTGTAACAGAAATAAAGAAAATGCGGGCTATTTCTTTTAGGTTAAAATTTGGAGGCCTTATTTTGGTGGAGGTCGTATTGCTACCAAATATGAATGTACCTCGGGAAGTTTGCCATGTTTTACTATTTTTGAATCTTCATTTAATAAAACAGCGTTGGCAGTGGAAAAGAAATACGTAGAAACCCCCTTGATGAAGCAGTACTACGATGTAAAGTCAAAGCATCCGGATGCTATTTTGCTTTTTAGGGTGGGCGATTTCTACGAAACGTTTGGGGATGATGCAATTCGTGCAAGCGAGATACTCGGGATTACTCTAACCAAAAGGGCTAATGGTTCAGCTTCTTCTGTCGAATTAGCCGGCTTCCCTCACCATGCGATAGATAACTATTTGCCAAAGCTCGTTAGGGCTGGACAACGTGTTGCAATATGCGAACAGCTCGAAGATCCAAAGCTAACCAAGAAAATAGTTAAGCGTGGGATTACGGAGCTGGTGACTCCTGGTGTGTCGTATAACGATAACGTTCTTGAACATAAGGAAAACAACTTCCTTGCCTGTGTTAACATTGATAAAAAAGTTGCAGGAGTTGCATTTCTTGATGTGTCGACAGGCGAGTTTTATGCAGCGCAAGGTGGATTCGACTATGTAGATAAGCTGCTCTGTAACTTTTCGCCTAAAGAGGTTCTATACCAACGTGGATTTGAGCATGAGTTTGAGTCTCATTTTGGATCAAAATATTATACCTATAAGGTTGACGAATGGGCTTTTGGTAATGAGATAGGTTATGAGAGGCTGCTGCGTCATTTTCAAACATCATCGCTTAAGGGTTTTGGAATAGAAGATCTTACGCATGCCATAGCTGCGGCTGGAGCCATTCTTTACTATTTAGATATCACACAGCACCATCAGCTGGCTCACATACGATCAATTGCAAGGTTAGAAGAGGATCGGTACGTTTGGCTCGACAGGTTTACCATTCGTAATCTTGAGCTGTTTTCTTCGGTTAATGAAAATGCAAAGACGCTTATCAGCGTCATCGATCAAACCATATCGCCTATGGGAGGGCGCCTAATTAAGCGTTGGGTTGCTCTGCCTCTAAAGGATATAGCTTCGATTAACACTCGCCTTAATGTTGTAGAATACCTTATTGCTAATGAAGTATTCCGCGAGGATTTGGCACAGCATATCTATGAAGTTGGCGATTTAGAGCGTATAATATCGAAGGTTGCTGTTGGTCGAGTTAGCCCCCGTGAGGTTGTTCAGCTTAAGAGTGCTCTTTGGGCAATAAAGAAAATCAAAGAGAAAGGCTTGGCTGCTGAAAATAACGCATTAAAAGATTTGGCGGAGCAGCTAGCCTTGTGTGAGGGGATTCGTCATCGTATCGAAACAGAAATTCTCCCAGATGCGGCAAGCCAGCTTGGTAAAGGAAGCATAGTAGCCAATGGAGTTAGTCCTGAACTTGATGAACTTCGTGCTATAATGATGCACGGAAAGGATTTCCTTCAACAGATTCAGCAGCGCGAAATAGAACGTACGGGTATAACTTCCCTAAAAATCAGCTATAACAACGTATTTGGCTACTATATCGAAGTTCGTAATACGCATAAGGAGAAAGTCCCTGCAGATTGGATACGAAAGCAAACATTGGTTAGCGCAGAGCGTTATATTACAGAAGAACTAAAGCTGTACGAAGAAAAAATACTAGGGGCAGAGGAAAAAGTGCTGGCGATAGAGCAGCGCCTTTTCAACGATTTAGTATCGGCCATTGTTGAATATGTTGCTCCAATACAGTTAAATGCGTCGTTGGTTGCTCGGCTAGATTGTTTGATCGGATTTGCAAAGGTGGCGCTTGCTAATGATTACTGTCGTCCGCTACTTGTCGATTCTGATGTTCTTGATATAAAGAATGGTCGACACCCCGTAATTGAGAAACAGCTTGCGGTAGATCAGCAGTATATTGCAAATGACGTTAGCTTGGATTCTAAAAATCAGCAGATCATAATAATTACAGGACCTAATATGGCAGGTAAGAGTGCTCTGCTTCGGCAAACAGCGCTCATTGTGCTTATGGCACAGATTGGCTGTTATGTTCCTGCTTCTTCTGCTAAAATTGGAGTTGTCGATAAAATATTTACAAGAGTTGGTGCTACAGATAATATATCGCAGGGCGAATCAACGTTTATGGTTGAAATGTTGGAGGCTGCCAGCATCTTGAACAACTTATCCTCACGAAGTTTAGTGCTACTTGATGAAATAGGAAGAGGAACAAGTACATACGATGGAATCTCGATAGCATGGTCTATGGTGGAGTACATCCATGAGCATCCTCATGCTAGAGCCAAAACCCTTTTTGCTACCCACTACCACGAGCTTAACGAGATGGAGGCCTCGTTTGATAGAATAAAGAACTACAACGTTTCTGTAAGAGAAGTGGATGGAAAGGTTCACTTTTTGCGAAAGTTGGTAAAGGGCGGAACAGAGCATAGTTTTGGTATTCACGTGGCGCAGATGGCTGGGATGCCTCGTAGTGTTGTAGAGCGTGCTAATGAAATTCTCAAGGAACTGGAGAAGGCTCATCGACGGAGTTCGTTGGAGAAGCCTGTTGACCAATTGGCTTCGCATCGGGAGGGACTTCAGCTCAGTTTCTTTCAGCTAGATGATCCGGTTCTGAAAAAAATTAGAGATGAGATAAAAGGGTTAGATATCAATAATCTAACGCCTATAGAAGCGCTTAATAAACTTAACGATATAAAGAAAATAGCAGGGCTTTAGATAAAATGGTCTAATTGTCTTTGGAGATTAGATCAAAAAGGCTAAATTTGCACTCGCAAATCGGAAGTCGTAGAGTTTCGATTCTGTTCGTTGAAATAGTTGCGGAAATAGCTCAGTTGGTAGAGCACAACCTTGCCAAGGTTGGGGTCGCGAGTTCGAGTCTCGTTTTCCGCTCAAGTTGCCTGGATGGTGGAATAGGTAGACACGCAGGACTTAAAATCCTGTGGCCATTGCGGCTGTGCGGGTTCGATTCCCGCTCCAGGTACTTTTAAGAGCCAATTGCTTAAAGTAAAGCAGTTGGCTCTTTTCTTTTTAAGGTTGTTCGTAGATTAATCAAAAGTACTACGTTCTGTATATTTTGAAAACATGTGAATCGTAAGTCGTGTAGCGAAGGAGCAGGCGCAATTTTCGACTAATCTTGAGATTCTGCGAATGGGGGGGCTTCGTGCCTAGAGTCTCTTCTATATAGTCGCTCCAATTATATTGCAGTGCTCGCCATCTCATAAGCGTGTAAACGTTCAAGGCTGGAAGGGGGGCTGCATTAAGTTAAGTCTGTTATTTTGGAGAGCGACGTTGGCTGGTTGCACAATATAAGGTTGCTAAAGAGGGGGGCACGCCGCTTAGTAGGTTATTTACTTATGGGGCACTAGGGAAAATTTATCTATAATTGACACCTTCCGTCAATGAGCCTTTCCTGAGGCCGATAAGCAAGGCTTGACTGGGATAGTATACTTCGAAGAGTTTTAAAATTGGGAGCAAAGGCCTTGTTGATACAGTAAATTTCTTAAATTGTGCGGATGAATTGATGCCGAAAGGCATACGTCTAAAGGATAAAATATGGCAACTTTTTCTGTGGTAATATCAAGGGTTAAGAATTCGGTTCCTGATTTGTCGAATTTGGATTGCAGTTTTGACAATTTTAGGGATGCGTTCGGATATTTTGGTGAGTTATGTGACAGATATGACGTTGATTATGAGTTTAAGGGTGAAACGACAACTACTGCAGGTGGTGCCGGCTATGACTATTCTATTCGATTGAATGTAGAGGGAGTAGAAGAACCGCAATTCCAGAACTATTGCATATGCGGCTGCTGAACAATTGAATGTTCTTGCTGAACAAATAAAGAAACAAGGAGCACGTTCTGTACCCCTTGCTTATATTATATTAGTACTTGTACTCAAAATCTTTCAGAGAGCCCATTAGTTTTTGGCGTGAAAAGAAGATGCGGCTTTTAACCGTTCCTATTTTAAGGTTTAGCATTTCGGCAATTTCCTTGTATTGAAAACCTGAGTTATGCATTTGAAAAGGTATTCTAAACTCGTCTTCGAGGAGGTCAACCTTTTTGCTTATTTCACTGTGAGAAAACTCCGCTTCTGGATTTATTTGGTCAGGTTTGCTATTCATCAAATACTGGTTGTCGCTTGTATCAAAAGTTGTATTCTGCTTTAGATTTTTGCGGTAGTTGTTGATGAAGGTGTTTTTCATGATGGTGAAAGTCCATGCCTTCAAATTGGTGTTGTCCTCGAACTTGTCCTTGTAGGTTAATGCCTTCAAGAATGTTTCTTGTAGTAAGTCTTTGGCATCCTCTCTGTTTGCAGTGAGGCTGTACGCGAAGCGTTCAAGACTAGGCTCTAAGTTGAGCAATTGGGTACTAAATTCAGCTGCAGTCATGGATGTAGTTTTTTTGTTGTGTTTATTTAAACTAAATCAATATAACATTGACAAATTTACCTGTTTCTACAGATATTCAAACATCCCATTGTTGGTTGATCCTTGTATCTAAGAATCAGTCTAAATAACAACAGCCAGTATTGTTGAGAAATCAAACAGTTACACCTTTTGTACGAATTGATTCTAAATAGACAATTCCTTAGGGGGACTGTTATTACAATTTACAAATAGGGGCACCGCTAATTCAGCTCTTTTAAGCTAATAAAAATTAATAGAAGATTTTTTTGTAAAAAAAACATTTTCGCTTATAAAAAACTACGAAATGAGGCATATTGCATTTTTTACAATTGTCACATATTCAATGTTTTGTATTTATAGGCTGGCTTTGTGGAGGTTAATGTAAATTATACTTACAGGTTTTTATTCTGGTTGCAAGCAACCTTACAAAGGTTGCTTGCAAGATAGACGCCTAATAAGAAAGGGGGCGTCTTTATTTCTAATGTGGTATAAGATAAGTTGATGCAATTAGAGCATTCTTATAATTGTCATGCCATCTCTGAGAGGCATAATCACATTTTGAACATGAGGATCGTCCTGAACAATCTTGTTGAACTCTAGGATTCCTCTTGTGTAATCATCAGTGGGGGTAGGTGTTTCGATAACTTTACCATCCCATAGTACATTGTCGGCTAGTATAAATCCATTGGGCTTGATAAGCCTCTTTGCCATTTGATAGTATTGAGGGTACTCTCGCTTATCTCCATCTATGAATATAAGATCGAATTTGATGCCTAGCAAAGGGGCTAGGTCTAGAGCCGAACCAATATGTTGTACAATTCGATCTGTAAGGTTGCTTTGGGATATGAATTGGGCAGCAAACTCCTCGAGTTCATCATTAATCTCGAAGGTGTGCAGCACGCCGTTTGGTGCAAGTCCTTTTGCAAGACAGATGGCTGAATATCCTGTAAATGTGCCTATTTCCAATATGGTTTCAGGTTTTACCATAAAGCTTACCATCTCCAAAATCTTTCCTTGCAGATGACCTGACACCATTCGAGGTTGAAGAACCTTTAAGTGGGTTTGCCTATTGAGTTCTGTAAGTATGCCATCTTCTTTTGTTGTGTGGCTGAGAATGTAACGCTCAATTTCTAAGTCTTTTGCTAGCATTCTAGTTGTATGTTAACGATGAAAGGGTGCTTGTGTCGAATATCTCGTTTGCTATATCAAGCAGTTTTTCTGATGTTATGGCATTTATTTTGGCTGCAATAGTCTCCATGCTGTCGATGGTGTTGTAAACGAGTAAACTTTTGGCATTGGTGAGCATAACTTGCTCGTTGCTTTCTCCCGAAATGGCAAGCTGGCCCAAGACCTGCTTTTTGGCTTTGTGAAGCTGCAATGTTCCTAGTTTTTCATTCTGAAGTCGCTTCATTTCGCTAAAAATTAGAGCACTACTTTTTTCAAAGTTGGTCTTGTCTGTTCCAAAGTAAATGGTAAAGGTCCCAGTATCGGTATATGGAGTAAAGGAAGATTCCACATTATAGGTTAGGCCATGTTTCTCTCGTAGTGCGAGGTTAAGGCGTGAGTTGGGTGCTGGACCTCCAAGTATATTGGTGAGTAGCAGTAGCGGTATGCGCTTTTCGTCGCTGTAGGCATAACCGCGTCGGCCTATAATGCAGTGTGTTTGATAAGTATTTTTTGAAATGGTTTTAGTAAAGGGGGTGTAGGGTAAAACTTCATTTCGGATGTACTGTCTTGGATTAGCAGCGATTCCTCCAAAATGCTTTTCTACAATTTTGAGGGCTTTCTCGGGACTAATTTTGCCAATGCTCGAAAACACCATTTGATCGGTATTGTATGTTCGTGCAATGAAGTTTAGGATGTTGTCCCGGGTAAACTGTTTGATTTGCTTTTTCGTACCAAGAATGTTGTGCCCTAACGAAGTTCCATTGAAAAGCAAATCCTCAAAATCGTCAAAGATAAGATCTGCTGGGCTATCCTTGTACGAGTTTATTTCGTCTATAATTACTTCTTTTTCTTTTTCCAGCTCTTTTAGTGGAAATGTGGAGTTAAAGACTATGTCCGATATTAGTTCTACTGCTTTTTCGAAGTCTCCTTTCAAAATGGTTGCATGAACCGCAGTGTCTTCTTTTGAGGTATAGGCATTTAACTCTCCACCAACATCTTCTAATCTAGAGTTGATATGAAAGGTCTTTCTTTTTTTAGTTCCTTTAAATATTACATGCTCGATAAAGTGGGCTAACCCATGCTCGTTGGCCAGCTCGTCGCGAGTCCCGGTGTTAATAGTAAGTCCACAGTGTGTAACTGCCGATTTATTGTACTGATGTATGAATCGAATCCCGTTTGAGAGTTGGGAAATATGAATGTTCATATGCAAAGTTTGAGCAAAGGTAGCAATCTTAATAGTAAAAGTGGCTAGAGTTAGGATGTGGAGTGGTGTTTAACCTTCTTTTGTCTGTGGGATATACTTGATTCTTAGAATTTGTTGAAAATCGTACGGGTAGATTCAAAAAAATGCGTTGGTTGCTGTTGCAGAATTGGAAATTTGAAGTACCTTTGCAACGTCTTTGAAAGAAGGCAGATTTGTAAAGATGGTGCCATAGCTCAGTTGGTAGAGCAAAGGACTGAAAATCCTTGTGTCCCCGGTTCGATTCCTGGTGGCACCACCATCAAAGCGCAGCAGTAACGTTGCGCTTTTGTTTTGAAAAAATCAGGTAGCATCAGCCTGAATATAAAAGGTGCCATAGCTCAGTTGGTAGAGCAAAGGACTGAAAATCCTTGTGTCCCCGGTTCGATTCCTGGTGGCACCACAAGCCTAAACGAAAGTTTAGGCTTTTTCGTTTCTGAACCTCCCCTTCATGCGTATATTTGCAATACAATCTTTTCTTTGTACAGGGAAATTAATAAAACAATTTGCGATATGAGAAAATTACTTGTTTGTACTGTTGTTGCAGCAGTGTTTTTGGCGTCATGCTCTACAGTGCCTGTGACGGGGCGTAGGCAGCTATCGCTGGTTTCTTCTGGCGAAATGGTTACCCTTGGAGAGCAAAACTACAAGCAAACCTTGCAGCAGTCTAAGCTGTCGACAAATAAAGCTCAAGTTGATAGAATAAAGAGAGTAGGTAGTCGAATACAAAAGGCTGTAGAGCAATACATGAGCCAAAACGGAATGGCCTCTCAACTGGAGGGTTTTAATTGGGAGTTTAATCTTATAGAGAATGATACGACAGTCAATGCATGGTGTATGCCAGGTGGTAAAGTTGCATTTTATACAGGTATTCTTCCTATTTGTAAGGATGATAATGGCATTGCTGTTGTCATGGGTCACGAAATTGCTCACGCAATAGCTAACCATAGCGGGGAACGTATGTCGCAGGCAATGGCATTAGAACTAGGGGGACAAGTTGGTTCTATCCTGTTAAGTGGGAAAACTCAACAAACCCAGCAAGCGTTCCAGCTTCTTTATCCAATAGGATCTCAGGTTGCTGTAATTCTTCCTTACAGCCGTAGCCATGAGCTAGAGGCCGACAAAATGGGTTTAATATTCATGGCAATGGCTGGTTACAACCCCGAAACTGCAATTCCTTTTTGGGAGAGAATGGCTGCTTCTAGTGGCGGAGGAAGACCTCCTCAGTTCTTGTCAACTCACCCTGCCGAGCAAGCTCGTATAGATAAGATTAGAGCAGTGCTCCCAGAAGTCATGAAATACTACAAGCCTGCTAATAATAAGTAGGACTAAAGAGGTTTTGACATAAAAGAGGCGGTGGACATGATCTACCGCCTCTTTTTTTGCTATTTGAATTAATTCTTTACTCTTTCGATACGTAGGTTGTTGATATAACCTTAAACTCAGTGCGTCGGTTTAGCTGATGGGCGATGTCTTTTTTCTCGTCGCTATCGAGGATGGCTATATTCTGGTCGTTTAGTACTGTGCCTATGGTTAAGAACGGGTATTGCTTGGCAATTTGCTCGTCAACGATTTTAGGGGCTGACGAGGCATAGCCCTTTGCCCGTAATCTCTCGATCGGAATACCTTTTTCTATAAGATAGTCAACGGCAGCCTGTGCTCTATTTTGCGAGAGCTTGTAGTTGTACTCTAACCCCCCGCGGCTGTCGGTGTGGCTACCTAACTCTATAATAATTGAGGGGTTGTCGTTTAGCGTTTCTATAAGCATGTCAAGAGCAGCGGTAGATTCGGGTTTAAGTTCCCACTTGTTAAAGTCGTAGAATATGTTTGGAACCTCTACCGGCTTTTCGTAGGATGTCATCTCTACATTATAGGTATACTCTTTGCTTCCTTTAATGTCGAAAGTACTAACCTTATACTTGCCATTCAAGTATCCTTTTCGGGTAGAGATTACTATGTAGTCCGTATTAGGCTTCATCATAAACTTAAAAAAGCCATCAGCCCCCGTTTGGGTGTTAACGGTGGTGCCGTCGTTGCCAAGCATCTTTACAATAGAGCCATCTAGCGGTTTCTTGCTTTTTGAGTCTACTATAGTTCCTGAAATATTGATGGCAATAGGAGGGAGATGGAACATGTATACGTCGTCTTCACCTTTTCCTCCTGGTCGGCGAGAGGTAAAGTATCCAGTTTCCTTTCCTGGTAGGAATGTTATTCCAAAATCGTCGGACGAAGAGTTTATTGGGTATCCCATATTTTCAACTACGTAGCCGTTCCCTTTTTGTTTGGAGAGGAAGATGTCGTATCCGCCCATTCCGGGACGTCCGTTAGATGCAAAGTAAAGGGTGCCATCTGGATGAATGTAAGGGAACGCCTCGTTGCCAATAGTATTAATCTCTGCACCTAGATTTTGAGGTTTTCCCCATTCTCCTTTGTCGCTGTCTCTAGTAACTTTCCAGATGTCAAGGCCGCCGATGCCTCCGCTAAGGTTTGATGCAAAGTAAAGCGTTCTCCCATCTGCAGAAAGAGATGGATGTGTTACCACCACGCTGTCTGCGGCAATAGGGATTAGGATCGGATTGCCATATCTGTCACCTTCCTTTTTGGCCATGTATATCTCGCATCCCATTTGCTTACGCTTGGCTATACGCGCGCGCGAAAAGTAAACCTCTGAACCATCTTGGTTGAACGTGCAAGTAGCTTCTTCAACGTCGCTGTTTATACCGGGTACGGGTTTGGGGGCAATCCATTTTTCCCGTTTGTCGAGTTCGCTTACAAAGATGTCAGAAAACTCTTCGCCTGTAGCGTAATGTATGTTTATTCCTGTTGATGTTATTCGCGATGATGAAAAAAAGAGCTTTTGAGGCTCGCTTGGAATTATAGCTGGCGAAAAATCGTTTGTTTTACCATTGATAAAAGGTAGGGGGTCAATTACGTAGCTAGTAGGGGCTTGCTTAAGCTTTTGAGCGAGTTCTACAGATTGAATTCCAACGTTGGCAATAGGGCTGTTGGGCTTAAGTTTTTTATACTCTTCGAAGTTGCTTTTTGCCTTTTCGTAATTCTCGTTGGAGAGTAGCGTGTTGGCATAGTTTAAATAGAATTCGGGAGTATTAAATCCTTTTTCTTCTGCTTTTTCGTAGTAGATTTCAGCTTGACGGGTTTGGCCAATAAGCCTGTAGGCTTCGGCTGTTTTATAGAATATCTCGCCTCTGCGCTCTTTGGGCATTGCCTGTACAAAGTCCGAATTTCTGTACGTTTTTATGGCTTCGGTGTACGCGCCTGCTTTGAATAATGCGTTAGCTTTATCGTACAGTTCTTGTTGCCCGAATGCGGAAATGCTTAAGCAAACCAGCGTCAATACTACTATAGGTACTTTTTTACTCATAATCTTTATATTGTTATGATGGCTATGCTCTTCAAATATAGCGTATAAGAGCAAATTATTAGCACATTTTATACAAACATCTTCTTTTTCTTTATTGCTGTTCCTTTTTCTTTTAGCGGAACGTATCGTTGGATGCTTATTTGTATTGAGGTTACTACAATTGTAAGTAGAATAGGTATTATCGAGTTGTTAAATTGCTGTGGAAAGTTGCCCCAGAGTGCAAGTAGGAGTAAGGCAATTATCCCAACTGAAAAAAAGTAGTAGCGGGAGAATTTGCTGATAGCCTTTTTCCCTGCAGCACGAAACATGATGATGTTGAAGGGAAGAGCCCACAATAGGTTTAGATTGTTTCTTAGGGCATCGTGATCTGTTGCAAACGAGGTGAGCGTTAGCACTATCCCGAGTAGCCCTAGCGAAAAGTAGAAAATAGCGCTGAAGATTCGGGAAAACTGCTTTGCCGAAAAACCAATCAGCGATAGCGTTAGTATTGCGAAGAAAATGGAGATTGGGGTAATAAAGTTTACCGTTTCAAATGGCTCTTTAATGTCGGTGAGCAGTGATCGTGATTGGATGGCTAATTTTTCTCCATTTTTTAGAGAACTTGCTTCTACGAGCTGTTTCATGTACTCGGGCAGAAACATTTTTTCCCTATTGTTGGTAACCTTATCGCTAGGAAGGCCTATGGCTAGGTCTATTCCGAGGTCGACCCATGGGTAGTTGGTAAGGAACTGCTTTAGCAGCTGCCTATAGGAGAGCTGCGCGTAGCTGGTTTTTGCTGAACTAAAAACGGTGCTGTCGGACAATCCCTCTTCGATGACATCTCTTATGCGGGTTGCGCAGTTGTCGTCTAAAAAGGCATATCGATAGAACCTGTTCTCGGGGCGATAATTTTCCTCTAACAAGGATATTATTTTCTTTTTTTGATCGCTTGTTAGGTTCAGAATTTGCTCTGTCATCGCCCTTTCTTCCCAAAGATAGCTTTGGTACACCTGGCTGAATGTATTTAGAGCGAGCATGTAGTCGAGGCGACCCGATACAAACTTTAAGCCAAAATTAGGCGTGTCGAAATCAAATGTTCCAAAGTTATAAACGTCGTCTATTCCATGTAGAGGATCTTGGATTCGAATGGCGCTATGGCCGAAAAGCGAGTAAAGTTCGGTACCTGGCGATACCGTTAGTAAGCTTACCGATACATTCCTGTAGCTTTCGGCTTTTAGAAAAATGCTTGATAGCAAAATACTTGCAACAAGTAAAAGGCGTCTAATCATTTCTGCGAAGGTTACTTCAAAAAGCATTCTAAGATAGACAAAGAATTAGGAAATTCAGCGTTTTAGGATGGGATATAAAACAAAAAAGCGTCCGCTACTCCGCGGTCGCTTTTTTTCGGTTAAGGTTTAGCTATAAGAAAGTTTGAGGTTTGAAAGGTTTTGCTACCTAAACTTAAATATATAAGACCAACAGCCAAATAACTTTTCATTAACTTAACTGCTTGCAAAGATATTATTTCTATTGAAGAATTAACTTTTTTAAGCAAAAAAAAGAAGAACAAATGCAAAAAAATAAATGCAGAAAGGGGCGGACTAGTTGCAACGATTAGGGAAACAGACCAATACTTTATTGGCTACGGCCGTGTTTTTGGAGCAATGAAATGGTTTTTGGAAATGTTTTTGTCTGTTAATGGTTGTTGTTGATTTTTTGTGGTGCTGTTGCTGTTGTAAGTGTTAGATTCGCATAAAAAAAGAGATATGGCAAGCGAAAAAAACTACGACCCCCAAATGCATAGCGCGGAGCACATCCTAAACCAGACGATGGTTAGAATGTTCGGAACATCTCGATCGTTTAGCAACCATGTTGAGCGCAAGAAAACGAAATGCGACTACCATTTTGACAGGGGTCTTACCGAACTCGAAGAGCTTGCTTTGGCCGACGAGGTGAACCGCGTGATAGGGTTGGATCTTCCTGTTCGCTCTCGATTCGTAAGCAGGCAGGAGGCTGAGGTGATGTTTGACCTGTCGAGGTTGCCCGAGGATGCCGGTGATGTGTTGCGTATTGTGGATATTGGCGATTTTGATAGCTGTCCATGTATTGGGCCGCACGTTGCATCGACAAAAGAAATAGGAGCGTTTAGGTTGGTTTCGACAAATTTTGAGGAAGGCGTGTTGCGCATCCGCTTTAAGCTAGATAGGCCTGCTTGAAAATTGGTGGGGCTTTTATAGTGCAGGGGTGGTTTCTGTAAACTCCTGATTTTTCAGGTTGGGGGTGGCTTTTTTTATAGGGTGTAAGCAAGAATACAGCAAACAGCTTCAAGGGAAAACCTATATGTGGGTTTTCCCTTTTTAATTGATACTTGCTGTATTTTTATATTCCATGAAATCAACAATGTAGTATTTGTTGTGTAAAGTGTATCGTTTTTGAGAAAATAGGGGTTTACTTTGACATGAGTTGCTTTTATTTTGAATGGTTTGGCTTTAAAATAGGGGTGTCTGCGTAAAAAGTGCTAAAAAATCGAGAAATAAGTCTGAAAAATATGGGTGGTGATGATAAATGTATATTTTTGAAGCCGGAACTAAAAAATTAGGTTATGGCAACGCTTCGCTTTAGAGCACTATCAGAATTGGCAAGCAAGAAAGCTGAACGATTTTCTCCGAGCACTGAGAATATCTCAAAGTATTTCAGCGAAAATGTATTTAACCGCGCAAAAATGCGTCAGTACCTTTCTCCAGAGGCATACGATGCAGTAATAAGCGCCGTTGAAGAAGGACGTAGAATCGATCGTAAGGTGGCCGATCAGATTGCAGCGGGCATGAAGGCTTGGGCAATGGATCGTGGAGCAACCCACTACGCTCACTGGTTCCAACCCTTGAATGATACTACCGCAGAGAAGCACGACTCGTTTTTTGAGCCTCTTCGTAGCGGAGGTTCTTTCGAAACGTTTAAGGGATCGATGCTCGTTCAGCAGGAGCCTGATGCTTCCAGCTTTCCAAGCGGAGGACTTCGTAATACCTTCGAAGCTCGCGGGTATACCGCGTGGGATCCTTCATCGCCTGCCTTTGTGCTCGAAGGAACATTGTGTATTCCTACCATTTTTGTAGCCTATACCGGCGAAGCGCTCGACTTTAAAACGCCCCACATCAAATCGCTTAATGCGCTTGACAAGGCGGCTACCGAGGTATGCCAGTACTTTGATAAGGATGTTAAGAAGGTAAACGTAACCCTTGGCTGGGAGCAGGAGTACTTCCTTGTAGACGAGGGGCTGTTCCTTGCACGTCCTGACCTGATGGTGTCGGGCCGTACCCTAATGGGCAATATCTCGGCAAAGGATCAGCAGCTCGAGGACCACTACTTTGGTTCTATCCCCAATCGGGTTAAGGCCTTTATGGAAGACTTCGAGGTTGAGTCGTACAAGCTGGGCATTCCGTTGAAAACCCGCCACAACGAGGTTGCGCCAAACCAGTACGAGTGCGCGCCAATGTTCGAGGAGGCTAACCTGGCTGTAGACCACAACCTGCTTCTTATGACCCTGATGCATCGCATCGCACGTCGCCATAAGCTTCGCGTTCTTTTCCACGAGAAGCCATTTAAGGGAATCAACGGATCGGGTAAGCACGCTAACTGGTCGCTGATGACCGACAACGGCACCAACCTGCTATCTCCAGGGAAAACGCCAAAGACCAACACCCAGTTCCTGACCTTCCTGATTAACACCATGAAGGCCGTAGACGAGCACGCTCCGGTTCTGCTTAGCAGCATCGCCAGCTTCTCGAACTCGCACCGCTTGGGCGGCAACGAGGCGCCTCCATCAATCATGTCGGTATTCCTGGGTACAACCCTGTCGAACATCCTCGATCAAATTGAGGAGCGCATTACCGACAAGAAGCTGAGCCCCGACGAGAAAACCGAAATTAAGCTGGATATCGGCCGTATACCGGATATCCTTTTAGATAATACCGACCGTAACCGTACGTCGCCTTTTGCCTTCACCGGAAACCGCTTCGAGTTCCGTGCCGTGGGCTCGACCAGCAACGTGGCATCGCCGCTACTGGTGCTTAACACCGCAGTTGCCCAGCAGCTGGTTAAGTTTAAGATAGAGGTTGATGCGCTTATCGAGAAGGGCGTAAAGAAGGATGAGGCAATTCTTCAGGTGCTTCGCCAGATTATCGTAGAAACCAAGCGTATCCGCTTCGAAGGGAACGGCTACAGCCAGGAGTGGAAGGAAGAGGCAGAGCGCCGCGGTCTTGCCAGCATCCAGGATCTGCTGGTTGCCCTTAAAGGCTTCCTCGATCCTAAGGCGATTGCCCTATTCGAGGAGTTTGGCGTGCTCAACCTTTCGGAGATCCACTCGCGCTACGACGTTCGCCTAGAGGCGCTGGTTAAGAAGATTCAGATTGAGGCTCGCCTGCTGGGCGATTTGGCAACCAACCACATCATCCCAACGGCAATTAAGTACCAAAACACCCTTATCGACAACCTTAAGGGGCTGAAGGAGGTGCTCGGCAACGAGGCAAAGTCGTACTCGGAGCCTCAAATCGAAACCCTGAAGATGATTTCGGATCACGTTATGGTAATCCGTACCAAGGTAAACGAAATGGTAGAGCAGCGTAAGGTGGCCAACAACACCGAAGAGCTCGAGGCTAAGGCTTCGCACTACTACTACAAGGTGCTCCCCTACTTCGAGGAGATCCGCTACCACATCGACAAGCTGGAAACGCTTATCGACGACGAGCTGTGGCCTCTTCCTAAGTACCGCGAGCTGCTGCTGCTCATCTGATAGTATATAAAAGAAATCCTAAAAGGTCAGCTTTAGGTTTATAGTCCGTCCTTTCCCACAGGAAACCGCGAAGGTCTCTTGTGGGATTTTTTTATTCCCACCGTTAGCTTATCGTTCGCTATAGAGTGCGAATGTTGCCTAAAATGGCCCTCCCGCTGCTGGCTGTGGCACGGCTTATGATACGGAGGTGGAGGAATCTTTAAACTACACTGAATGAGGAAGACTGCACTAGCAATGCTGATGCTGGCCCTGCTGGCCGGGGCTATTGGCTGTACGAAGGACGACGACGTGGCTCCGGCACCTAGCAGCACGAGCACCCCAGCGCCCAGCACGGGCTCCTCGGGCTCCACCACCGGGACATCAACCGTCGATAAAACAACCATGCTTAGGCTGGTGAACGAGGCTCGCAAGAAAGGGTGCAGCTGTGGCGCTACCTACATGCCGCCTGTCGATACGGTTGTGTGGAACAGCAAGCTCGAGCAGGCCGCGCTGCTCCACAGCCAGGATATGAACAAGAACAGCTACTTCGACCATACGGGGCTCGATGGATCGACCCCCGCAACGCGAATAACCGCCGTAGGCTACACATGGCAGGCCGTTGGCGAGAATATCGCCCGGGGGTACACCTCCGAAAAGGCCGTTGTAGATGCCTGGCTCGCCAGCGAGGGGCACTGCAAGAATATCATGAACAAGCTCTTTACGGAAATGGGCGTTGCCCGCGACGGCAACTACTGGACCCAGGAGTTCGGCAAACCCCTAAAGTAGCTGCTCCTAGGCGCAGCTTACATGAGGCTTCCCTGCACAGGGAGGCCTTTTTTATGTGCGCCATCTTTAACAAGTTTCCTAAAAAAGGGCAGATAGAGGGGCTGTAGGGCTATTATGAAGAAAAAATGAACAAATAAGCTAAAAATAATTTGCATAATTAATAAGAGTTAACTAGTTTCACGCTTAGATTTTCGAATAACGATACGGCTAAGGATATTTTACGAGATGCAACTGCTAGGGCAACTGGGCCTATTATACTTCCGTAAGCATCCTTCCGCATTCGAGGAAATCAAAGTAGCAAAGAAAATTTTTAAGGACAGGCGTACCAGCCTAGCGTTAGGTTAGTACGAGCAGGTGGCCAAAAGTAAAAACACGCAGAGGTGTTAGTACAAACGGGCGGCCAAAAGTAAAAACACGCAGAGGTGTTAGTACAAACGGGCGGCCAAAAGTACAAACACGCGGAGGTGTTAGTACAAGCAGGTGGGCGAAAGCACAAACACGCGGAGGTGTTGGTACAAGCCGGTAGACGAAATCACAAACACGGGATTGAGTTGGGCTAATTTGGAAGAGGGTGTTGGATACCATGTCAAGAATAGTAAGATTAGACTGATTTGACTTATAGACAACTAAACGCTTTTCTGTTATGAACAAATTATCATTGCACAATTTTGCTGTTGACGACATCAGCAGCGTATGTAGGATTATCGTTGAAGAGGCCGGAAAATGTGTTATCCCCGAGGCCAAAACCCACGAATCGTTTGCCCACCTAAACGTGTGCTACGGAGAGTTTAAGGGTAGCCTACTGCGCGATAAGGCGAGCGAGAATACGAGCAAGGCTCGTGCCGCCGACAAGCGCCGCGACGATGCGGCAGTGGGTATTTTCGTCAACCTCGACGGTATGCTCTACTCGCCCAACGCCGTAAAGCGGGGTAAGGCCGAGGTGCTCAGCGGCAGGCTGGCCAAGTTTAGGGGGATTCAGGAGCTGCCCGACACCAAGGAGTCTTCGCAGGTGATTTCGCTTATAGCCGTGCTCGATGAGGCGGAAAATACCCAGCTTGTGAAGGATTTGGGGCTCGAAGAGTTTGTCGTAGAGCTGAAGGCTGCAGAGGCCGAGTTCGAGAGCTTGTGGAGCGATCGCGAAACCGATGTTACAGCCTATCGCAATAGCCTTGCCGCTACGTCGCTTCGCCGTAGGGTGGAGGCATCCGTAAACCGCTACTACGACTACGTGTTCTTCAACGCCGAGTTCAGCGGTAAGCCCGAGTGGCGCCAGCTGCAGCAGGAGATCTACAGCCGCTACCTCACCATCCGCCAGAAGTACAATACAACTAAGCTCGACGAGAAAAACGTCGGCTAGTCACTGCCCTAGTTTTTAAGTTGTGCAACGGTCTGCCTGCAAGGGTGGGCCGTTGCTTTTTGGGGCGGTAGCCCAAAAGAAAGCGGCACCCGATCCTGCGGATGCCGCTTTGCTTATTTATAGGGTTAAACCTTGTTCTATACCGCCTATCCGGCATGCCGAACCCGATGCCGAACCTGAGGCACCTTGCGGGTTGCCTGTATGATGTGAGGCTCGGAGTGTGGCAGTGGAGCAGAAGTCTCGTGGCCCATCCATAGTGGGGCAGGAGGAGGTGGAAGCATGCCCCAGTCGTGATGGCGATGGTGCTTTGCTTTGGCTCTTCGTACCTTTCGGCTTACGGCCTTTTCGGGAACGCAGTAGGGCCTACCCTCTAGGTCGTAAACAATTCGCATTGGCTTGTCTGGTGCTTTCATAGCTTCGAGCTTTATAGGGAAACATCGTGCTTTACGGTGGTTATACGTAGGTGGGGCGGGTTTGGTTGAGGTTTTTGGGTGGGATTTCGGGGCTATTCAGATTTAATCCCTAGCGGGATTATGCTCCGAATTGAATGGGGGCTTTTCCTGAAAGGCGCTTTTAGTAAAAGAGACGTGATTATTTTGGATCGAAGAGAAACCTGTAGGAATTTAGTGCGAAGTTTACCGGGTTTCCTTTAGTTGGGCTTGAACCTTTCGAATTCAATATATAATGGGAAACAAGAATCCCGATGATTTTAGGTTATTCCCTTCCTTTTTGGGTGAAGGAAAAACCCGTAGGGTTTAACGTGAATAGCCCCGAATGAAATTTTGGGAAAAGAGATGACGAATGTACCAACCGCGAAGCGGTTGAATGTCGTGGCTTTTATTTTTTTGCTAACTTGTTTGCTGTAAACCAATATTCTTAGCCGTTAACGCCAATCGCTATGAAAACATACACCCAAATTATCTACCATATTGTTTTCAGCACCAAGGGTAGGGCAAGATGCCTCCTGATGCCTCAGCGAGAATCGCTGTACCGATATATATGGGGAGTGCTCAAAAACAAGGATTGCCATCTATACCGGATAGGTGGAGTTGAGGATCACATCCATATTCTAACGTCTATTCATTCTTCATTAGCAGTTTCCAACTTGGTAAAGGATCTCAAGTTGGGCTGCACCGACTATATAAAAAGGGAGCGGTTATTCCCTAATTTTGTTGGTTGGCAAGATGGCTATGGAGCCTTTACCCTTGCCTTTTCGGATAAAGATCGCGTAGTTGAATACGTAAAAGGTCAGGAGGAACATCATCAAAAGGTTTCGAGTAGAGATGAGTTTCTCTCAATGCTCCGTGATTATGGTGTTTCGTTCGAAGATGCACATATTGACTAACGCTATTCAACCGCTTCGCGGTTGCTTTTCATCATCGCCATTGTACCCCGAATTTCATTCGGGGCTATTCACATTTAATCCCTAGCGGGATTTTTCCGCGAATCGATAGGCTGCTTATCTGAAAGGTGCTTTTAGCGAAAGAGAGGAGAATACACTGGATCGAAGAGAAAACCCGTAAGAATATAATACGAAGTGTGCCGAATTCCTTTAGTTAGTTTTGAGCCTTTCGAACTCAATATAAGAATCCCGATTATGCCGATGATTCTTGGTTATTCCTTTCCTTTTTGGGTGAAGGAAAAACCCGTAGGGTTTAACGTGAATAGCCCCGAATGAAATTCGGGGGAAAGAGGGACCGAAAATGCCAACCGCGGAGCGGTTGAATGTCGAAATAAAAAGCAAAACCCGCGTCCCAGTTACGGTGGCGCGGGTTTTATGTAGTTGTAGTCAAAAAAAATCTACACTAGCGGAGTGCCGGTCATCTCGGCAGGCGCAGGGATGTCCATCAGCTTAAGGATGGTTGGGGCGATGTCGGCCAGCTTACCGTTCTTCACGCTCTTGATATCCTTGTCGATTACGATGAATGGAACAGGGTTCAACGAGTGTGCGGTGTTTGGCGAGCCATCCTCGTTAACGGCGTTGTCGGCGTTACCGTGGTCGGCCGTAATAAGTACGGTGTAGCCGTTGGCAACTGCTGCTTCTACGGTTTCCTTCACGCACTGGTCAACAGCCTTAATAGCCTTGGTGATGGCGGTTGTATCGCCGGTGTGGCCCACCATATCGCCGTTGGCGTAGTTAAGGGCAACAAAGTCAACCTCGCCCTTGTTGAGCTCGGCCACGATGGCATCCTTAACGCCGAAGGCGCTCATCTCGGGCTGAAGGTCGTAGGTGGCAACCTTTGGAGATGGAATAAGGATACGGCTCTCGTTTTCGAACTCCTTCTCGCGTCCGCCGCTGAAGAAGAAGGTAACGTGCGCGTACTTTTCGGTTTCGGCAATACGGATCTGCTTCTTGCCCGCCTTAGCAACCACTTCGCCAAGGGTGTTGGTTACGTTATCCTTGTCGAATAGGATGTGCATTCCCTCGAAGGTGGCATCGTAGGGGGTCATGGTGCAGTAGTGAAGAGGGATAGTCTTCATGCCTGCCTCTGGCATATCCTTTTGGGTAAGAACAATGGTAAGCTCCTTAGCGCGGTCGTTACGGAAGTTGAAGAAGATAACCACGTCGCCTTCCTGAATGGTGGCTACAGGCTTTCCGGCAGCATCAACCTTAACTGCTGGCTTGATGAACTCGTCGGTAACGCCAGCATCGTACGACTGCTGAACGGCCTCTACCATGTTGGTGGTGGGCGTTCCGGTGCCGTGTACCATTAGGTCGTACGACTCCTTAACGCGCTCCCAGCGCTTGTCGCGGTCCATTGCGTAGTAGCGACCAATCATGGTAGCCAGTGCTCCGGTGTTCTTGGCGATGTGAGCCTCTAGTGCCTCGATAAAGCCCTTTCCGCTCTTTGGGTCGGTGTCTCTACCGTCCATAAAGGCGTGTACAAAGGTTTTGTCGATGCCGTATTCTTTAGATATTTCGATTAGCTTGAAAAGGTGGTCCATCGAGCTGTGAACGCCACCGTCCGAAACCAAGCCCATAAGGTGAATCTGCTTGCCGTTTTCCTTGGCGTAGCTGTAGGCCTTAACGATTTCGGGGTTTTGAAGGATGCTGTTGTCGCGGCAGGCGATGTTGATCTTTACCAAATCCTGGTAAACCACGCGTCCTGCACCGATGTTGAGGTGACCTACCTCCGAGTTGCCCATTTGTCCTTCAGGCAATCCAACGTCTTCGCCGCTGGTGCGTAGTTCGGCGTTAGGGTACTTAGCCTCTAGGCTGTTCATGAACTCGGGTTGGGCGTTGAAGATGGCGTCTGCCTTGTCGTGCTTTCCATGACCCCAGCCATCGAGGATCATCAAGAGAACTTTCTTTCCCATGTGCGTATGTAAGTTTCTGTAATGTAATTCGCGCAATCGCGCAAATTTAGCCACAAAATTCGATTATTGATGTTGAGAAACAGCATCGCATTGCTAAGGTTGACGCTGTTTTAGTTTAATAAGGTTAAATGGGATGGCCGTAAACGAAAAGAACGGCAGCAGTGGATTGCAACCGTTCTTACTATAAAAAAACGTTGTTTTACAGGGTATAACCTAAAAGTGGAAATACTTAAGCTTCCATCGCAGCTGTAGCTTGCGTACTAGGTTTAGCGGTTTGCGCTTAAGCTTGCCGTAGTGGTTTTCCAAGAACCAGTCTATTGCATCAAGTACCCGTTCCGACGATTTGCCGTCGCGGTAAGGGTTTAAAATATCGGAGTTTTTTCTGATGCTTCTGAGCAATTCTTCAGAAGGGCTCAGCGCCTTTTCGATGGATTGCTCCAGTAGTGCAGGGTCGTCGATGTCGATCAGGTAGTCGCCAGGATGGGTATTCTTAAACGTTACAACAGGCTTATTCTGCATCTGAAACTCGATGATAATGGACGAGCTGTCGCAAATCATAACATCGGCTCTTTTTAGTAGCGGAATGTTGTTGTCGCCTTCGTAAAAAATGACGTTGTCGTATTGGGCTAGCTGCTTATACTTCTCAACGGTTTCCCTATCCATTTTTGGGTGAAAGGTGATGAGCCAATCCCATTCTCGAGAAGTAATGAGCCTCTTTATTTCGTCGTACAGGTATGGCGTTGATGTGATCCCCTTTGTAAACGTAGAGGTGTACAGGATGCATGGGCGGCTACTTGGCTTAAGCACCACCTCTTCATTTGGATAATCCTTGAAGAGCGCATCTATTTTAGGCCAACCTGTTTCGTAAGCCTTAAAGTGGCCTTTAAGGTTGGATAGCCGCTCGAATTCTGGTGTCGTATTCTCTCCTTGCGTGCAGTACAAGTCGAAGAGACCTCGGATGTTGAAGTGATCGTTGTAGCTTGGGCTAATGCGCTTATGAATATTGAAACCATGAAACAGTTGAACCTTGATGCCCGGGAAAAAATCGTAGACCTTATTGTCCACAACCAGTACAGCCATTGGATTGTAGTCCATTACCTCAGCAACGGAGCGCAGCCTTCGCTCATCATTTTTTAGGTAGTGGGCATATGGCTCTTCTACAAACCATGCTACCTCGCAGTTTTCTCGTTGCCTTATGGCATCCTGTACTGGACGTAAAACAGGAAACGCATAGGGTAGCGAAACAAAAAGCAGGTACTTCTTAGGTTGGGTATTTTTTTCAATCATATTAAGAGTGCTCTAAAAGGATTGTTTTATGTTAGTGCGATTAAAAACATAAAATTAGCGCTATATAATATGTTTCTCTATTACTATGTTGATGTTTTTTTTGATTTACTGCAATTTCTTTACATTTTTGCCATCCGATAGTTTACAGGTAGAATGCTGCATCGATATCTATGCAAAATTGGTACGGCTATTGCTGGGTTTGGCTGTTGTTTTATGACGATGTGTTAAAATTAGCGAGCGTTTGATGGGTGTTGTGGCTTACAAAATGGTTTTTAATCTATAGCGATGTATAAGGTTAAGGTAACTTCAGGATACGGTAATAGAGATCGGATACTTCGACAGACTCCAGGAGGCAAGGGAATTTCTTCGTGTGGGAAGTACCAGTTTTTTGTTGATGACGATACTACTGATGTCGATTTTTGGGTGGTCAGAAATAAGACTGTCAAATCGAAAACAACATGTAAAATAGCCCAAGAGAATACTATTCTTATAGTGTCGGAGCCTAAGAATGTTGTAAACTATCCGAAAAGATACCGCGATCAATTTGGGCTAGTGCTTTCTTGTCAAGAAGAGCTAGAACACGCAAATGTCGAGTATACGCCTGCAATACTTCCATGGTATGTTGGAAAGCAATCTCAGCAGGGCGCGTATTTACCAACCTACGATCAGCTGAAAGAAAGTCCTTTCCCTGAAAAAACTAAGTTGATCTCGGTAATAACGAGTAATAAGGCGTTTACTCAGGGGCATCAAGATAGAATTGATTTTGTAGAAAAGCTGAAAGCCCATTACGGCGATAAGCTGGATGTATTTGGGCGTGGAATCAACGGTTTTGAAGATAAATGGGACGTGCTGGCACCATACAAGTACCATATAGCCATAGAGAATTCGGCCTCTAAGTTCTATTGGACGGAGAAAATTTCCGATTGCTACCTAACCGGAACTTTTCCAATATACTTTGGCTGTAAAAACTTAAAGGACTACTTCCCCGAAAATGCTTACAAGGAAATTGATATTTACAATTTTGAGGAAGCCGTTGCCATTATTGATGGGGTAATTAACAACGAAACCTTTGAGAAGAGTCAAGGAGAGCTGGAGCATTGCAAAAAAATGGTGCTGGATGACTACAATTTCATAAACCAGATTACGGCCTATTGCGATAAGCTCGATCCTAACCGACCTAAAAGTTTGGTAACGCTCAAGCCGTCTATTACGGTGTTAGATTGGCATAACTTTTATCTCTATTTTATAGAACGAAATCTATTGGTGGCCAAAAGGTTCTTCAAATTGCTATTTCGTAAAAAGTCAATACTGAAGCCCTCCTGATGATTTGCATCGATGCCGCATATTTTTGCTTATATAGGTGTCGCGGTTAGCAGTACCAATAGCGCTAGTCTTCTTTTCAATAGCCTTATGGCTTTGCTAGAATTTAACTAGGTTACACTTAATTCGTAATATTTTAAATGCCACTATTTACCGTCGTAACAGTTTCCTATAATTGTGTTGAAACAATAGAAAAGACCATTTTAAGCGTTATATCTCAGAATTGCACCAACTATGAGTATATTATAATTGATGGCGGCTCTACCGATGGAACTGTTGATATTATAAAGAAATATCAAGAACAGCTTGCTTACTGGTGTTCGGAGAAAGATGGTGGCATATACAATGCGATGAATAAAGGATGTGGGAAGGCTAGCGGGTTATGGATAAACTTCTTGAATAGTGGAGATACGTTTGCCGATAGTCAAGTACTTTCCTCAGTTGAAAGGGAGATTGTAAACACCCCAAGTGCCGATGTTGTCTATGGCAATATTTATATTGAGAGGAATGGTCAACTAGCGGTTCGACAGGCTGAAAATCCATGTAATAAGCAAAGAATGTACTTTTGCCATCAGAGTTCTTTTGTTAAAACAGAGCTGTTGAGGCTGCTGCCGTTTAATGAAAAGTATAAAATGTCAGCAGACTTTTCCTTCTTTAAGCACCTTTACTACCTGAATAAGGGTTTCCATAAAATTGACAAGGCATTGGTAGTTTACGATCTTCGAGGTATTTCTAATACGCAAAGAATTGCAGGTTTAAAAGAAAATATTGCAATCATAAAAGAACAAGATACCATGCCTAAGAAAGTGGGATTCTTAATGCGCTTGTATTTTGTCGTTTTATGGAATACGCTAAGAAATAAATCCTAGCGCATTCTTTTTTTTAGAGTTTTTACTGGAGCGTTTTCCTGTAGGTTGCCAAAACCTGCTTTGCGTAGTTTTCGTGCGAAAAGTTGTTTATGGCGTATTGATATCCCTCTTGTTTCATACGAGTTGCAAGTTGATCGTCAGAGAGTAATCTTTCTATAGCAACGCTTAGCTCTTTCGGGTTAGAGGGGTTTACGTAAAGCGTGTTAGGCCCTCCTGCTTCTGGAAGCGACGAGGTGTTCGAAGCTATCACAGGCGCTTGGCAAAGGAGTGCTTCCACAATAGGCAATCCAAACCCTTCGTAGAAAGATGGAAATATTAGCCCTTTGCTTTTTTGGTAAAGCGATTGCAGATCCCGGTTGTCGTTTAAGTCGCAAATCCAGATGAAATACTTCTCTAGTTTATGTTTGGCAATCTGCTCCAACACTTCTTTTTTGTAGCAGTTGTTCCCGCGGCCAATAATTAAAATAGGAATCCTAAGATCGGAAGGAAGAGTGCTATAAACTTCAACAACAAGCTTTAAGTTTTTGTTAGGTTCTGCGCTGCCCACAAACATAAAGTAGTCAAAATCAATTCCTAGTTTTTTTAGAACGTTTATATTGTCTTCTTCTCCTCTTGGATTGTAAAAAAGGGAATTGCAGGGCTGGTAGATAACGTCGATCTTATTTGGATTTATCCCATAGAATCGAACGATGTCATTTTTTGTATTCTCGCTTATGGCAACAATCCTATCCGCATGCTTGCAGCTATGCCTATACTTTATGTTGTAGAGGTTTCTATCTATGAAAGAATGAGCGTTTGTATTTGCCCTGAATATTAAATCGTGCATGGTAACAACGCTCTTTATCGATGTTTTGTGCAAGTTAATCGGAATTTCATGGCTCAGTCCATGATAGATTTCAATCCCATCTTTTCGAAGTTGATCGACAATTGAAAAGGATCTCCAATAAGAGTGAAATGAAGAGGTAGGTAAGTGTAAAGCATACCGGTAGGGGTCAAGAAAATCTTGAGTTTGCTCAATCCTATTAATTCTGGGAGTGTAGAGGTGGTACTCATTTTCTGGAAAATGCTTGTTTAAGCTGTTTAGAAGTGTCCTACTGTAATTTCCAAGCCCTCTAAGATTGCAAAATAGACGTTTTGCGTCAAAGCCAATTCTCATGTTGATTAGTAATAATAAGTCCCTGTTAACCTTAGTAATGATAGATCACGCGTCGTCAAAGATAGTATTAATAAAGGGTTTCTTTTGGAGACGCATTCTTTTACGTCCTTTTTCAATTTTTTTATGTGTTGTTTGGACAAGTTGTTAACTTTAATAAGCCTATTTTTGGCGCAAAACCAGCGTGCCATGAGAAAGATTCTAACTGCCTTGTTTTTGCTAGCACTTTATTCTCCGATTGTTGCAAATTCTCAGTGGCCTGATTTGTTGAATACGGCAAAGGATGCTGATTACCTAAGCGCACAGGAGCGTGCCGTTATTTTTGAGATGAATAAGGCACGCAGTAATCCCAAGCGCTATGCTCTCGAGGTTATCCTTCCCATGAAAAAGCGTTTTACCGATCCTGAGAATTCTCGCATTTACTACAACTCCGACAGCATGCGGATAATGACCCAGGAGGGAACCGCCGCCATCGACGAATGCGTAAAGGAGATGATGGGGACTGCTCCTATGGGGATGCTTTTACCATCGAAGGGGATGAGCCGTGCAGCCCTAGATCATACCAAGGATCAATCGCGAACTGGGAAAACAGGCCACACGGGCAAGGATGGTTCTACTCCTTGGAAGCGTATGGAGCGTTACGGGCGATGGCTGGTAACCTGTGGCGAGAATATCGACTACGGAAATAAGGACGCCCAAGCCATTGTGGTTAGCCTTTTGGTGGACGATGGCGTACCTTCAAGGGGGCATAGACGCAGCATTCTTAACGGAGCTTTTAAGGTGGCAGGTGTTGCCATTGGCACTCATCCAAAGTATAGGGATATGTGCACCATTAACTTTGCTGGTGGGTACGAGGAGAAGAAGTAGTGGCACAAAAGAAGAAGTTAAGCGGAAATAGACGGAAGTTATACTGTAGTTAAACGGAAGAAGAATAAAGAAGTCAAAGAAGTCAAAGAAGTAGCGTCAAGACACAAGACACAAGAAGCAAGACGAACGCATTGCGATAACGAACTGCTAGCATCTAACATCTAAAGTCTAAAATCTAACATCTATTATAAATGATCCAATTCGAAAACCTCTCGGTTAGCTACGGCGACGAGCGGGTGATATCGAACCTTTCATTCATCGCTAGGAAGGGTGATAAGGTTGCCCTGTCGGGTCCTTCGGGAAGCGGCAAGTCGAGCATCCTTAACCTGCTTATGGGCTTTGTTTATCCCTTTACCGGAAATGTTACCGTAAACGGAGCCGTCCTCAACGAGCAAAACATTAACGCCATACGCCAGCAAATATCGTGGCTTCCGCAGGAGCTGTCGCTTAAGATAGATACGGTAGAGGAACTGTTCTACTATCCTTTTACCTTTAAGGCTAACCGCCACCTGAAACCGTCATCAGCAGAGGTAAAGAAGCTGTTCGACGAACTATTGCTAGACGTATCTCTGCTAAAGAAGTCGCTGAGCGAAATCTCGGGAGGGCAGAAGCAGCGGGTAGCTCTGGCATCGGTGCTCCTTCTGAAAAAGGAAATCCTACTGCTCGACGAGCCCACCTCGGCGCTCGATGCCGAGTCGCGCACCGCCATAATCAACCTTATAAAAAGGCTCGATGGGGTAACGGTAATAGCCTCTTCGCACGACGAGGAGTGGCTGGCCGCAATGGATACGGTTATCAACCTAAAAGCGTAGAGTATGGGAGTTCAAGATATTTCGTGGATCGACTTGGGGGTGGGATACCTCCTTATTATCATTCCGCTACTGGCATTTCGCTACTACCAAACGGGGCTGGTGCGCAGCACCCTTATCGCCATTGCACGGATGACCGTTCAGCTGCTGATGGTGGGGGCTTACCTTGGAGTCATCTTTAAGTGGAACAACGCCTGGATAAATATTCTATGGGTGGTTGCGATGGTGGTTATTGCTGCCTTTACGATTGTTAAGCGCAGCGAGCTAAGCCGTAAGCTATTCCTCATCCCGGTGCTTATTGCCATTGCCGTAAGCGTGCTGCTGGTCGATCTGTACTTTTTAGGCGTGGTGGTTCGGCTCGATTTCCTTTTTGATGCCCGCTACTTTATCCCAATAACCGGGATGCTCATCGGCAACTGCCTCTCCAACGATATTGTGGCGCTGAACACCTACTACCACAGCCTTACGCGCGAGCAAACGCTCTACCGCTTTGCGCTGGCCAACGGGGCCACAAGGGGCGAGGCGCTGGGCGGTTTCATGCGCGATGCCCTGAAGAAGTCGCTCAACCCAACCATAGCCACTACGGCGGTGGTGGGGCTTATCTCCCTTCCGGGGATGATGACCGGTCAGATACTCGGCGGCTCGGATCCTATGGTGGCCATCAAGTACCAGATCATGATTATGATTACAATTATGGTGTCGACGCTGCTGACGGTTATCCTATCCATCCTCATCTGCAACCGCTTTGTGTTCGATGGGTTTGGGATGATGAAGAAGAAGTAGGAGTTAGAGGGAGTTATTTCAGAAGTTAAATGAAGTTACAGGAAGATTGCAGAGCGTATAGTATGCACCCCCTCATATTTCTTTAACTTCGTCTAACTTCATCTTATTCTTTTAACTTCTATTCCTTAGGAAAATTCGGCGAGTAGAGCAGAGGCTTGGTACGAATCTGCAGCTTGCCATCCTTCACAAACGACTCTCCACGCTCCTTGAGGTGCTCTACCATGCGTTCGCGCCACATGGCCAGCTGCTTTTGGTGTGCAGGCTTACCGGAAAGGTTGTTGCACTCGTAGGGGTCTTTCTTTAGGTCGAAGAGCTGCTCGTGGCCATCGAAGAACCAGATGTACTTCGTCTTTCCATCGGTTAGGGCTGCCCAGTAGTTAGCCGCCTCGTAGGTTGTCGTATGCTCTAAATCGATGTACTTGCGCCATGGCGCTTTTTTGCTGCGAATGGGGTTTAGTAGCGAAACGCCATCCATCTCGGAGGGAATTGGCGCTCCGGCAGCATCAAGGAAGGTGGGGAGTACGTCGCGCAGCTCCACCGGAATATCCATCTTGCTCCCCGGCTTTACGGTTGCCTTCATCCCCTTGGGATACTTTACCAGGAATGGAATGTGTGCCGATCCCTCGTAGGCGTAGGTCTTGCGCCAGTGGTAGTGGTCGCCCATCATATCGCCATGGTCGGAGGTAAAGATGATAATGGAGTTATCGTACATCCCCTTATCCTTTAGGGCTTGAATTACCTGTCCAATCTGCTCATCAATAAACGTAACCGAGGCGTAGTAGTGGCGGCGCGAGTTGATGGCGTACGCATCGCCGAGGTCGGCAAAGGCGGCATCGGCAGGACCTGTTCTACCCTTGAAAAGGGTATCCCATCCACAGGTTGCTGGTGCCGGAATCTTTGCGTTGGCATACATGTCCAAAAATCTCTTGGGTGGATCGTATGGGCTATGCGGACGGGCAAACGATACCTTTATGAATAGAGGCTTGTCGCTAGGTGTTTTTTTAATTTCCTCGATGGCGGTTTGGCCTGTCCAATAGGTAGGATGGATATTCTCGGGCAGGGCGTAAACGCCTGCCGCATGATCGTTCCAGCCAATACCTGTAGCATCAGGATTTAGCGTTGGGGCCTGCTCCGCAAACCACTTGCGGTAGTCGCTTTGGAATCCCTGCGATTCTACGCGGCCCGACTCGTCGAGCAGGAGCACCTCGAATCCGCGTGGGTTGCGCTGCGGATGCCAGTGCATCTTGCCCACGCCAACGGTGTGGTATCCGGCATTAAGCAGCAGCTGGGGCATCTCGTTGGGGTAGCGTACGGCTTGCTGTCCGTATCCCAGCATGCCGTGCCTCCAGGGCGATTGTCCCGTTAGCAGCCCTGCGCGTGCAGGTGTCGAGCTGGGGGTCGATGAGTAGGCGTTGCAGAAGCGTACGCCATCTTTCGCTAGCGCATCAAGGTTTGGGGTGATGACCACCGGATTGGCATAGCCAACGGCATCGAAGCGCTGCTGGTCGGTCATTATAAGGATGATGTTGGGCTTTTGCGCCTTCTGCTTGTGCTGGCACAGCGCCGGAAACGATGCTGAACATAGGGTGAGCAGCGTTGCCCCTCCCGTTGTGATGGTGTTTAAACGCATAGTAGTAAAAGTGGCCTCCTTGGCTTTAGCCATAGAGAATGTTTAGAAGTAGGGGTAAAGGTATAAAAAAGTGAGATGACGTCGACCTTGGATATTCTGCCTTCACAGGCTGTGAGGCGGAAATCGGAGGGTCGAATATGCTTCTCACAAGCCGTGAGACGGAGATCGGAGGGGCGAATCAGCCACATCTAATTTAGATTTTTAAGATCGGAGGGTCGAATGGGGTAAATCTAATTTAGGATTGGCAGATTGGAGGGTCAAATCAGCCAGATCTAATTTAGATATTTATAATCGGAGGGTCGAATGGGATAAATCTAATTTAGGATTGGCAGATTGGAGGGTCGAATCCGCCAAATCTAATTTAGATTTTCATGGAGGGAGGGTCGAATGCGCCCTTTCTAAATTAGGGAAACGGGTGCCGCTATCGCTTTACCCGTTTTATCTGGTCGTAGTGGATGATATCGACTCCTTTAATATCGAGGTTGAGGTAGTGGATCATGGCGGCGGCCACCTCTGAGGCCTTTACGGCGCGGTACTTGCGCATCTTACGCCCCCAAAGGAACAGGTTGGTAAGCGGCGCCAGCTTGCGGCCAATGCTTTCGGCTATGCGAACCTCCTTGCGATCGCCCAGCAGCAGCGACGGGCGAAGGATGACGGTGCGCTTAAACGCTTCGCTAATGATGGCCTCCTCCATCTTCCCCTTCATCTTTAGGTAGAAGTTGCCCGACTTGCGGTGCGACCCAACCGACGACACTGCGGCGATGCTCTTTACTCCGTTCTTGCGGGCAAATTTGGCGATCTTTTTGGGGATGGTGTAGTCCACAAAACGGAAGGCCTCTTGGGTCTGCGCCTTCTTGATGGTGGTTCCGATGCAGATGAAAAGGTCGTCGCCAAAGAGGAACTCGGCGGCCGTTTTAGGTGCCGACAGGTCGTTTTCGACGTAGGAGATCTTCGGGCTTTCGACGGATGGCTTGCTTCGCCCTATGGCAACAATTTCGCTGTACCTGCTATCGGCAACCAGCTGTTCTAAAAGCGATGTTCCAACAAGGCCCGTGCCCCCAATTACAATTGCGATTTTCCCTTCCATACGTCTGCTACGGCTGTTTTTCGGCTCTATATTACTACTCCAGAAATGGGAAGTAAAGATAGGCAACCTGCGCGAAATGGCGGTTTCGAACGGGAACGGGGCGATTAATAAACGTTAAATAGATGGTTTTAAGGATTGATAGAGGTTGAGGGTTTCCGGTTTGCGGTTTCAATTGTATCTTTGCTAGGCAATTCAAAAATACGACAACCGATGACCAACTCTTCGAGGTACGACCAACGTGGCGTATCCGCATCCAAGGAAGATGTGCATAGCGCCATCAAAAATCTCGACAAGGGCCTATTCCCAAAAGCTTTTTGTAAGGTAGTTCCCGATATTCTTACCGGCGATCCAGAGTACTGCGTGGTGATGCACGCCGACGGTGCCGGAACCAAATCGTCGCTGGCCTACATGTACTGGAAGGAGACGGGCGACCTTTCGGTTTGGCGTGGGATTGCGCAGGATGCCATTGTAATGAACATCGACGACCTGCTTTGCGTGGGCGTAACCGATAATATTCTACTCTCGAGCACCATTGGCCGTAACAAGCAGCTGGTACCGGGCGAGGTAATTGCCGCCATCATCAACGGAACCGAGGATTTCCTTCAGGAGCTGCGTAAGGTTGGGGTTGATATCCTTCTTACCGGTGGCGAAACGGCAGATGTGGGCGACCTTGTTCGTACTATTATTGTTGATAGCACCGTAACTGCCCGCATTAAGCGTAGCGACATCATCAGCAACGATAATATTCGCCCTGGCGATGTGGTTGTTGGATTGGAGTCGTACGGACAGGCAACCTACGAGAGCGAGTACAACGGCGGTATGGGCAGCAACGGCCTAACCTCAGCCCGTCACGACGTGTTTGCCCACGATCTTGCTGCTAAGTATCCAGAGAGCTACGACTCTGCAATACCAGAAAATCTTGTTTACTCAGGAAAATATAACCTTACCGATGTTGATCCCGAAACTGGTGTGACCATGGGTAAGCTGGTGCTATCGCCAACCCGTACCTACGCCCCTGTAGTTAAGACGGTGCTCGATAAGATGCGTGCTGATGTTCACGGAATGGTTCACTGCTCGGGTGGCGCACAAACCAAGGTGCTCCACTTTGTAGACGACGTGCACGTAATTAAGGACAACCTATTCCCAATTCCTCCGCTCTTCCGTTACATCAAGGAGTGCTCGGGAACCGAGTGGAAGGAGATGTACAAGGTGTACAACATGGGCCACCGTATGGAGTTCTACGTTGCACCAGAGCATGCGCAGGCAGTTATTGAAATTAGCGAATCGTTTGGCATCAAGGCTCAGGTGATCGGTCGCGTTGAGGCATCGCCCGAAGGCGCCAAGGTTACCGTTCGCAGCGAAGCTGGCGAATTTGTTTACGAAAAATAGTGGTAGAGACGCGATTCATCGCGTCTTGATGAAAATAAAATAAGTAGCGCCAAGGCATTGCCTTGGCGCTTTTCTTTCTACAGCTTGGCTCTTAGGAACTGCGCAAGGTTGCTGTTCGTTTCATCGGCTTTCTCAAAATTATCCTCGATGTACTTTTTGATATCTAGGGTGGCGTCGCATTCGGCTTGGAGAAGCCGCTTTACTTTTTCCATCCCGAATTTTTTGTACCAGTAGGTCATGGTGAGCTGGGCCAACGCGTACACGCTTTTCCGCTCTAGGTTGGCGCGCGAAAAGGTCGCTCCGTCGAGGTATTTTTGGTAGCCCCCCTCGTTGAGCAATGCCAAAACTTCAGCCGCCTTTTGGGGGCTTTGGCTCATGTCGCTATTGCCAAAGGTGGTTGCAACCCCTTCGTCGACGAACGGATTGCCATTCCCGAATTCGAAGGCGTAGATGTGCACAAGTTCATGAACGTGGTCGGCGCACTCCACGGATTTAATCGCCCGATACCGAGCCTTTCCCGCGCCCTTGTTCATTTCCCCAACGATGTTCGAGGCCTCTTCGCCCACTTTGGCGTAGTAGTAGTGGAAGTCTGGGAGATTAATGGCAAAGAGCTTTTGTAGCTCATCATTTTTTCGGACGAATGTTTCTGCCTCTTTAAGCGCTTCGGGGGATAGGGGGGCGCTACTTACGTAGATAACCCCTCCAATCTCAGTTTTTATCCAAGATGCGGTGAGGTGCTCAAGCAGCTCGTTTTCGTCCATCGTCATAACCCATCGACCATCAATTTTTTTGAAGGCAATCCAGGTTTGGAATTCATATATCTTAAGGAAGAGCCTTCCCGAATTCCCGAAGGTATCTTCCTTTATGGGTTCGAACTTGGATATCAACTCCGATTCCGGCTGTACGAAGGAGTAGATGGAGGAAAAGTTGCGCTTGTCGATGAAGAGTTTTGCCTCTTCGACGGTTTCACATTTTTTGTAGCTGTTCCATCTTTCATGCAGTGGTTGGTTGGTTTGGGCGTAAGCGGTACAGAGAAGTAAAACAAGAAGAACTGGCATTGCAAAAAATTTAAGTTTCATTTTTTTAATAAAGTTAGGGCACAAATGTAGGATTCCTATGCCGATATAATTTACTTGACTTCATTTTATGCTTTTATTCCAACAAATTGTCACTTTTGCCTTAGATTTAAACTAGAACAACCGGTATGGGAAACTTCTTCGAGCAGTTCTGGGGAACCAAGCTGCGCACCGCCGCAAAAGCCTTCGAAAAAAACGGATTCGACGTAACCATCTGCCAAACGGTGGATGAGGCACGCCTACAAATACTACAGATTATAGAGCAGGAGCAGCCCAAGGTTGTGTCGATGGGCGATTCGATGTCGCTGCGCAAAACCGGGGTATTGAAGGACGTGATGGCGATGGAAGGAATCCGCTTTATTAACGGATTCGATAAGGAGAAAACCCGCGAGGAGCGCATGGCCCTGCGCCGCGAGGCCCTGATGTGCGACCTGTTTATGACCGGGGTAAACGCCATGACGGCTAAGGGGCAGCTGGTGTGGCTCGATATGATAGGCAACCGCATTGCCCCCGTGGCGTTTGGCCCAAAAACTGTGGTAATCGTTGTAGGCCGCAATAAGTTAACCCCCAACCTCGACGAGGCCATGAGCCGCATCCGCAGCTACGCCGCGCCGCTTAACGCCATCAAGCATACCGACTTTAAAACGCCCTGCCAGACAACCGCAACCTGCCACGATTGCTCCAGTCCCGATCGCATCTGCAACTCGTGGCTGATTATGGAGAAGTCGTTTCCGGTAAAGCGCGTAAAGCTGATTTTAGTAGACGAAGATTTGGGTTTGTAATAACCTAGTAGGGCTTTTATACGTATCAAAACTTGTAAATGGTAGAGGTCTCTTGCTCTACCTTATGCGAGTAAATGTAAAATATAAGTAGCTATGTCGACTCCATCAACCGTATTTGCTAAGCTGGCAAGGGAAACCCTCGAAGCTGCATTTGGAGGGAAAGACCCCGAGCCATCGCCATCGCACGAGCTGGCAAGGCGGGCTGCCTGCTTTGTATCGTTGCATACCTCCGATGGCTCGCTACGCGGATGCATTGGAACCCTCGAACCCCGGAGATCTTCGCTTTACGAGGAGATCAAAACAAACGCCATTTCGGCAGCCTTTAAAGATCCTCGGTTTCCTCCCTTGAGCGAAGAAGAGCTGGATGATCTAGAGATATCCGTGGATATCCTGCATAATCCCGAGCTCATAAAGTCGGAAGATGAGCTCGATCCCGACATCTATGGCGTTATAATGGAGAGCGGGTACAAGCGTGGAGTGCTGCTGCCCAACATCCCCTCGGTTACTTCCGTACAGGAGCAGCTCCGGATTGTACGTAGGAAAGCAGGTATTCTGCCCGAGGAAAAGGTTAAGCTATACCGATTTATGGTGGATAGGTATTATTAGTGAGTAGTGAGTAGTGAGTAGTGAGTAGTGAGTAGTGAGTAGTGAGTAGTGAGTAGTGAGATATCCTTAACCATCCCATATCTCACATCTCAAATCGCATATCGCAAATAGTATATGGAAGCCAAGTTTTACTCAACAATCGATGGTCAGGTGCACTGCGGCCTATGTCCTCATCGCTGCCATATTTCCGATGGCAAGAAGGGGATATGCCAGGTTCGCAAGAATGATGGGGGGAAGCTCTATAGCCTTAACTATGGCGTTGTGTCTGCCATGGCGCTCGATCCCATCGAAAAGAAGCCGCTATACCACTTCCATCCCGGATCGTACATCTTTTCGATAGGGAGCGTTGGGTGTAACTTCCGCTGCCTGTTTTGTCAGAACTACAGCATTGCTCAGGTTAAGGGCAATGGATGGACCGAGTCGTTTCCGGTAATTCCACCGCAGGTTATCCTGCAAAAAGCCCAGGAAGCCGTGGCACAGGGGAATATTGGCGTAGCCTACACCTATAACGAACCAACGGTTTGGTTCGAGTACATGTACAACATTGCCGAGCGCGTTAGCGAAGCCGGACTTAAAAACGTTATGGTATCGAACGGCTATATCGAGGCTATTCCGCTCGACTACCTATTACCGCTGATGGATGCCTTCAATATCGACCTAAAGGGGTATTCGAATTCGTTTTACAAAAGGATGCTGGGCGGTACCATCGAGCCGGTGCGGAATACGCTCAAGGCAATTGTTCGAGCCGGAAAGCATCTGGAGGTTACCTATCTTGTTATTCCTTACGAGAATGATAATCCGGCACGCTTTCGCGAGGTCGCTATCTGGATATCGGAGATACTGGGTCCTGATACCGTTCTCCATGTAAACAGGTACTATCCCAGCTACATGCTCGACACTCCGGCTACGCCTCTTAAGACGCTGCTGGAACTCTATGCGGTTGCCAAGGAGCACCTCAATAACGTTTATATAGGGAATACAGGGATGGCAGAGTATAATAACACCTACTGCCCTAAGTGCGGTAAGCTTGTGGTGGAGCGCCATGGTATGCACGGCAACCCGGTTGGGCTAACCAACGATGGGCGATGTAGCGGATGTGGCAGTCAGATTATGTAGAAAAGATAAAAATCGAGCCCTATGTCAGTAAGAGCAAACTATGCCGAAGGTCGGTTCTACTCCGATAAGCGGGCTGATATCGAAAAGCTATTCGGTATCGAGGTGACCATGCAAAAGGATGAGATATGCTACTCGTTAAAGGATTATGCCTTAATCGGTGGGGTTGTTCCGCATGCCGGACACATTTTTTGCGCCCATCAGGCCGTCCATTTCTTCGAGATTGTTCGCGAAAGCCAGCAGGTGTTCGATACGGTGGTGGTGGTATCGCCAAACCATACGGGCATGGGCAACAGCCCGATGTCGCTCGATAGCCATACCCAGTGGCAGTCTCCCTTAGGGCTTATTGATGTTGATATGGAGCTAGCTCGCGAGTTGGGACTTCCCTTTAACGATGAGGCACAACGGTACGAGCACTCGGCCGAGGTTGTCGTTCCCTTTATCCAGTATTTTTTGGATGGAAAGGTTAAGCTGCTAACCATAAACATGCTCGAGCAGAATCACCACAACGCCCGTACGCTGGCCGAACAGCTCAAAGCCGCCGCCGATAAGCTTAACCGAAGGATTCTGCTGATTGCCTCGTCCGACTTCACCCATTTCAAGAACTCGAAGGTGGGGTACGAGCTCGACAGCATGGCCCTAGAGCCGCTGCTGCAGTTCGACTTGGGCGAGTTCGAGCATCGTGTGCGAACCATGCATATCTCCATCTGCGGTTTTGGTCCGATAATGACGTTGTTAGCCTTCGCCAAGATGGTCGATCAAAGCGCAAAGGTTGATGTGCTTAAGCGCGGGCATTCCGGCGAGGTTTATCCATCTGCCGAGGTAGTCGATTATGTCTCGATGCTAGCGTATCACTAGTGTGGAGGGGATCGTAAGTTCTGTTGGAATTAAACTAAATTTTGAGGTCAAAGAAGTTAAAGAATCTAATCTACGCGGGTATGGTGTGGTCTAACGTCTAATATCTAACGTCTAACGACTCAAAAATTCTATCTTTGACGAAATTTTGCGAGCATGATTCAAATCGACAACGTTATATTCAGCCTTAACATCTTCGAAAAACAGTTTTGCTGCGACCTGTCCAAATGTAAGGGCGAATGCTGCGTGAGCGGCGATTCGGGAGCCCCTGTTAACGAGGATGAGATGGATGTGATGGAGAGCGAGTACCCCAGTTGGAAACCCTACATGACACCACAGGGCATTGCAGCTGTAGAAGCGCAGGCGGTTGTGGTAAAGGATAGCGATGGCGAGTGGACAACTCCGCTTATCAACAAGGGCGAGTGCGCCTACACCTACGTGGAGGATGGCGTTACCCTTTGCGCCATCGAGAAGGCATACCGGGAGGGAAAGACCGTTTTTCAGAAGCCCATCTCGTGCTACCTCTACCCAATTCGAATTAAGGAGTTCTCCAACGGTCTTATCGGCGTAAACTACGACGTATGGGATATCTGCAAGCCCGCCCGTATTCTTGGAAGCAACATTGGTTTGCCCGTTTACAAGTTTCTAAAGGAGCCGCTCATCCGCCGTTTTGGCGAGGAGTTCTACCAAAAAATAGAGGATGCAGCCAAAATGCTTGAATTAGAAAACCAAAACGAGTAGAATAGTTGGTGTTTGTAGCTAAAGGCGACGATTTTAATTATAATTTGTAAAACGATCCCCGAAATTTGCGGGGATTGTTTATTTTAGGGCAAATTTAAAATTGATACAATGAGTAACATCAAAACGTATATCGAAGAAAACAAGGAGCGCTTCCTTGACGAGCTTTTTGGGTTGATTCGCATCCCTTCTATCTCATCGCAAGCTGAGCATAAGCCGGATATGGTTCGTACGGCGGAGTATATAAAGGACTCAATTCTTTCGGCTGGTGCCGATAGGGCAGAGGTAATCCCATCGTCGGGCAACCCTGTGGTGTTTGGCGAGAAGATCGTTGATCCTACTGCACCAACCGTTCTAATCTACGGTCACTACGACGTAATGCCGGTTGATCCCGTAGAGCTATGGAACAGCAACCCTTTCGAGCCCGTTATTCGCGATGGCCGTATTTGGGCTCGCGGTGCCAACGACGACAAGGGTCAGATGTTTACTCAGATCAAGGCTTTCGAATACCTGGTTAAAACTGGCCAGCTGAAGAATAACGTGAAGTTTATGATCGAGGGCGAGGAGGAGATCGGATCGCCAAATCTCGAGGAGTGGTGCAAGAAGTACAAGGATTTGGTTGCTGCCGACGTAATCCTTATCTCGGATACCAGCATGATTGGCGAGAATACCCCAACCCTTACCCAAAGCCTCCGCGGCTTGGCCTACATGGAGGTTGAGGTTACCGGTGCAAACCAAGACCTACACTCGGGCATCTTTGGTGGTGCGGTGGCCAACCCAATCAACGTACTGGCTAAGATGATTGCCTCGTGCATCGACGATAACGGTCACATCGCCATTCCAGGCTTCTACGACGATGTTCTAGAGGTATCGGCCGAAGATCGCGCCATGCTCGCCAGGGCACCCTTCAACCTGGATGAGTACAAGAAGGCCCTTGACATCGACGAGGTGCAGGGCGAAGCAGGCTTCAGCACCAACGAGCGCACCGGTATACGTCCATCGCTCGACGTAAACGGTATTTGGGGTGGCTACACCGGCGAGGGCTCTAAGACGGTAACCCCTTCTAAGGCATTTGCAAAGATCTCCATGCGCCTGGTGCCTAACCAGGAGCATCATAAGATATCTGACCTGTTTAAGGCACACTTCGAGGCTATCGCGCCAAAGAGCGTAAAGGTAAAGGTAACTGCCCATCACGGTGGTGCTCCTTACGTATCGCCATCCGAGCATCCCGGCTACCGTGCAGCTTCAAAGGCATGTGTCGATGTGTTCGGCGATCAGCCAATTCCACTCCGTAGTGGTGGAAGTATCCCTATTGTGGCTGTATTCGAGAAGGTGCTAGGCATTAAGTCCATCCTAATGGGGTATGGGCACGAGTCCGACCGCGTTCACTCGCCCAACGAGAGCTTCTCGCTCAACCGCTTCTTTAAGGGAATCGAGGCCAACACGCACTTCTACGGCCACTACAACGAGGAGATGAAGAAGTAAGCTTCCTACACCATACAAAGTAAAGGGTCGTCCACAGCTGGACGACCCTTTTTGCGTTCTGGCGATGCCGCTATTGGATTAGGCGCTGCTGCGAGGTGATCCGGTTGCGTGGTGATGCTGCTTTTGGTTGCCGATGTGTAAGTCGGTGCCACAGAAACGAAACATGACGCCCCCGAAATGGGGTTTGATGCCACATCAATTGAATGTGTCACCCCCGAAGTGTAAGTTGGTGCCACAGAAATGTAAGTTAACTCCACAGAAATAAAGCTTGAACTTGCAGAAATGAAAGTCAGCGCCACAGAAATAAAGCTTGTTCTTACCGAAATGAAAATTAGCGCCCCCGAAATAGAATTTGAAGCCTCTGAAATGAAAATTGATGCCACAGAATTGAAAGTCGGTGCCACAGAAATAAAGCTTGATGCCACATCAATCAGCGGTGATGGTTGAGGATATTTGGTGGGGCTGTGTGCGAGGCTACCGCTTCCGCCAGCTATCGATGATGTGGCAGATGGCAAGGTAGGGCGATCGGTAGAGCATGCGAGGACCTGAGAATCGCATCACCTGGCGTACCTGCTGGCGCATGTCTGATTTATAGCAATGAATGGTGCACTTGGCGCATACGGGCTTGTGGGGGCCGAACTTGCAGCTGTCGATTCGGCGGGTGGCGTACTCGAGGAGCGAGGTGCAGCTGGTGCACAGCGTTTCGCCCTTGCCGTGGTGGTGGCGGCAGTATAGGCCTATCATTACGGCGATGGTGCGCTTTTCGCGGAGGAGGTTCATGGGGGAAGTTTGCTGGTGATTAATAAAACCTGACAGGTCTTGAAGACCTGTCAGGTTTTATATGGATTGTCTAATATCTAAAATCTAACATCTAGAGTCTTTTCTTCTACAACCCTTTTTCCTTTAGCAGGATGTCCATCTCGTCGCGCACCTCGCGGGCGGCTTTGGCTGCTGCTGCGGCAAAGTTCTCGGTGGTGTCGGCGTAGATGATGGCGCGCGAGCTGTTCACCAGCAGGCCGCATTGGCTGTTCATCCCATGCTTAGCTACCTCGCTAAGGCTTCCACCCTGAGCGCCTACTCCTGGTACTAGCAGGAAGTGGTTAGGGATCAGCTGGCGAACATCGCCCAGCATCTCGGCCTTGGTGGCGCCAACAACGTACATCGTGTTGTCTGTAGTTCCCCACTGTGCAGATGTGGTAATCACATCCTCGTAAATCTTTTTGCCGTTGGCGGCATCCTCCAGCAGCTGGAAGTCGGCGGCCGACTTGTTGGAGGTAAGCGCTAGGATGATGCTCCACTTGCCCTCGTACTTCAGAAATGGGGTAACGGTGTCGCTGCCCATGTAGGGGGCAAGGGTTACCGCGTCGAAGTCGAACCCCTCGAAGAACGCCTTGGCGTACATCTCGGAGGTGTTGCCGATATCGCCGCGCTTGGCATCGGCAATGATAAACTGCGAGGGGTAGCGCTCGCGGATGTACCTAACGGTTTTATGCAGGCTAATCCAACCGGCAACGCCCAGCGACTCGTAGAAGGCCAAGTTTGGCTTGTAGCTTACGGCGTACTCGGCGGTAGCATCAACAATCGCCTTGTTGAACTCGAAGATGGGATCTTCTGTGCTGAGAAGATGTTGAGGTATCTTGGTGATATCGCTGTCGAGCCCCACGCAGAGGAAGCTGCGCTTGGCCTGAATCTGTTCGAATAGCTGCTGTGCGTTCATGTTGGTTGTGGTATTTGATATAGAAAGAGCGGGCAATAACCCGCTCTTTAGAGTATGCTAGCTCAATTCTGTTTCCTTCAAACGTTCCGAATTTTCGGCAAACTGTAGCTTGTCGATCAGGTCCTGAATGTCGCCATCCATAAACACCGGAAGGTTGTACACGGTGTAGTTGATACGATGATCGGTGATACGGCCCTGTGGGTAGTTGTAGGTGCGGATCTTGGCCGAGCGGTCGCCGGTAGATACCATTGTCTTACGCTGCTTCGAAATGGCATCCATGTGCTTTTGGTACTCCATGTTGTAGATACGAGTACGAAGCTCGTTGAGCGCCTTGTCGAAGTTCTTGATCTGCGACTTTTCGTCCTGGCACTGTACCACAATTCCGGTAGGGATGTGGGTAAGGCGCACGGCCGAGTAGGTGGTGTTCACCGACTGACCTCCAGGACCCGACGAACAGTAGGTGTCCTTGCGGATGTCGTTCATGCTGATCTGTACGTCGAACTCGTCGGCTTCGGGTAGCACGGCTACGGTTGCAGCCGATGTGTGTACGCGTCCTTGGGTTTCGGTTTGGGGTACGCGCTGTACGCGGTGCACGCCCGATTCGTACTTCAGCGTTCCATACACCTTATCGCCCGATACCTTGATTACGATTTCTTTGTAGCCGCCTGCAGTACCCTCGGAGAAGCTGGTAACCTCGGTACGCCAGCCCTTCTTTTCGAAGTACTTCGAGTACATGCGGAAGAGGTCGCCGGCAAAGATGGCTGCCTCGTCGCCACCGGTACCACCACGGATTTCGAGGATGGCGTTCTTCTCGTCCTGTGGATCGGCAGGGATAAGCATGAACTTGATGTTTTCCTCAAGTTCAACCTTTTCGGTTTCGAGCTCGTCGATTTCCATCTTGGCCATGTCGCGCATCTCCTCGTCCTTTTCGTTGGCAAGAACGTCCTTCGAAAAGGCAAGGTTGCTAACAACAATTTTATATCGTTCGTATGCTGCTACAATGGGTTCTAGCTCGCGGTACTCCTTGTTCAGGGCCACGTACTTTTTCATATCGGCGATTACATCCGGGTCGGTGATCTGCTGACCAACTTCCTCGAACTTAATCTTGAAAAACTCTAATTTGCTTAAGAATGAGTTCTCTGACATAGTGTTGAATCCTTCTAAAATTGGTTGCAAATTTACAACTTTCCCTCAAATAGCCGTGCTAATTGGATAAATTAGTATTTATTGGTAATCAGAAGGAAATGGTGATGTCCTTTTGGTTGTTGGCGAAAATAAAAAAAGACCTCTCTTTCGAAAGGCCCTTATGAGGATGTGTGATTTGCGATATGTGATTTGAGAGGTGAATAAAGAGGCCTATTCTTTAATTCCGCTTAGGCGGGATGTCGCTTCGCGCCACTTCCGTTTAACTTCTTCTTCCTACTTTCCCCACTTCTTCAGCTGCATAATCTTGTGGAAAACGTCGCTATTCTGGTAGATGCCCTGGAATTTTTCGGCGCCGGGGCCATAGGCAAATACAGGGATAAGGGTTCCACAGTGCGCTCCGGTAGAAAACTTAACGACGTAGCTGCCGTATTCTTCGCTAAGGTTGTTCACCTCGGTAGGAGGAAGGGTTAAGCCTCCGGTATCGTGGTCTGCCAAAACAATAACAAGGGTGTTGCCATCCTTTTGGGCGAAGTCAAGAACAGCGCCAATGGTTTTGTCGAAGTCTGCCATTTCGGCCTTTATCTGATTGGCGTCATTCCCGTGTGCAGCCCAGTCTATTTGCGATCCTTCTACCATCATAAAGAATCCTTTTTTATTATCCCTAAGGAGTTCGATCGTTTTCATAGTTGCGCGGGGGAGGAAGTTGCCCCTTTCCTTGTCGGCTGCTTTAAGGTGTTCGTCTGCGACCAGCACCATTGCCTTTTGAGGTGTTGCGCTAAAGTACGACGTGGTATCGGTAAATACGTTGTAGCCCTTTGTTTTTGCTTCGTCAAACAGGTTGCGTCCATCTTTTCGCTTGGTGAAGTGCTTTATACCGCCACCAACAAGCAGGTCAATATTGGAGTTGATGATGTCGTTAGCAATCTCTTCAGCCATTTTTCGTTTTGGCTGATGTGCCGAAAATGAGGCAGGAGTTGCGTGGGTAAGCGCGCAGGTAACCACAATACCCGTTGCCTGCTTATTCTTTTGGGCAACCTCCATTAGGTTCGTTTTGGGCTGAAGGTTTGCGTCCATGCCCACAACGCCATCCTTGGTTTTTTCGCCAATGGCAAATGCCGTTCCTCCGGCAGCCGAATCGGTAATGCCGCCATCCGAGTTGTAGGTTTTAATGGAGCCTATATGGGTAAAACGTTCGAAATTGGAGGTTCCGTTGGCCTCCAAGATGCGAAGAGAAACCGTGTTGTACCCCATTCCATCACCAATCATAAGAATAATATTCTTAGGCGATTTCTGTGCGTTGGCAAAGGACGCAGCCAGCATTAAGCCAACAATAAGCAATCTTTTCATTGAGGTCTGATTTTTTTGGCTACTAAGATCAGTTTTTTTTAATTAAAACAAGCTCGAGAACCAATATTTCGTAAAAAGAGTGGAGCGCTCATCCTCCAAAACAGGCGGTTTATCTAAACCTTCCTCCAACTTGTCGATTAATTATTGAAAGGGAAGCCCTGCAATTTTAATTTTGGAGCATAAAAAGTTGTTACCTTTAATACCTCTTTACATATGAGACCCTGTTGTAGTTCACAATCTAGAACCATGAAAAAGATTGCATTCGGATTTGTACTGATAGCTGCAGGCTTCATCTTGATGCTTGAGAAGATGAACCTTATTAGCCCAGAGATAACCCACTGGATTTTCACCTGGCAGATGCTGCTGATTGTTATTGGCTTTGTAAACATATTTAGCCGAGAAAGCTACGTCTCGGGGTTGATCCTAATTATGATAGGAGCATTCTTCCTAGTTCCTCGCATTATCGACTTACCCTTCAACTTTATTGGGATGTTTTGGCCTATACTGCTGATTGGTGGAGGAGTGCTGCTTATCCTAAAGCATAGCATAAGGCGACCTTCCGATGAAAAAAAAACGGAGGGCTACTTTGAGAGAAACTTTTCGCAGTCGACCACGGTAGAAACCGACGGAGTGGTTGATGACTTTAACCTCTTTGGCGGATCGAAACGTCGCTATACCTCTAAGTTTAGGGGAGGGAAGTTTACCAACATCTTTGGGGGCTCTGAAGTAGACCTATCGCAAGCTCAATTCGAGAATGATATTGCCGTAGTTGAAACAATTTGTGTTTTTGGAGGCATTACCCTCTACGTTCCATCCGATTGGGAGGTTCAGGTTGAGGTGGTATCCATCCTTGGCGGATTTAGCGACAAGCGTAGCTTTGTTCGAACGTCGGCAGTTGAGCCTCGTAAGCGCCTTATCGTAAAAGGAGTTTGCGTGTTTGGCGGAGGTGAAATTAAGAGTGTGTAGTTTTATTTTAAGTAGATGTTTGACCATCCCATTTTTAAAAGTAGGGTACTTGGCATTGGTTATGCGGTTGTATGGGGCTTCATCCTGACACTAAATAGCTCTCTCGAATACTTTTACGGCAGTTCGCCGATCGAGGAAGTTTTTTTGGGGAATCTAGTATTCAGTACAGTCTTTGCGGTCCTCGCCATCCCGTTGTGGTATCCGGTAAGCAGCTGCCAAAAGCAGGAAGGATGGATAATGATAGCCTTTAACCACTTAGCAACTGCATCGGTGTTCATCATAATCTGGTTTAGCATTAGTTTCCATATTGTAATAGCCATTTTTCCTACCGGAAAAACAGCAACGATACCGCTCGAAGAGCAGCTTTCCTTCGGGATCTTTCAGGGGATTATGGGGTATGCTATTGTAGTTCTCTCGTACTACCTCCACATTTATGCGAGGAATCTTCGAGAAAAGCACGAGACCGAGCTGCAGCTGCAGCAGTCGCTGAAGGAGGTTGAGATAAGCATGCTACGATCTCAGATTAATCCACATTTCCTATTCAACAGCCTTAACTCGATTAGCTCGCTAACAATGGTTGATGCCGATCGGGCGCAGGAAATGGTGGTTAAGCTCTCCGACTACTTGCGCTATACCGTATCGCAGGAGAAGGCTGCCATTGTGGCGCTAAGCAAGGAGATCGAAAACATCCATAGGTACCTTGAGATTGAGAAGATTCGCTTTGGGGCTAAGCTGCAGTACCGCTTTTCGCTTACCAACGATGCGCTAGCGGCCGATATTCCGGCTATGATCCTCCAGCCCTTGTACGAGAATGCCATTAAGCACGGGGTTTACGAGAGCACAGAGCCTATCATTATTGAAACTAACGCTTACATGGATAACGATATTCTGATTGTATCCATAAAGAATAACTACCAAGAGGGAGCCCCAATGGGTAAGGGTGCAGGCATTGGGCTTCGCAACATAGCCGAGCGGTTAAAGCTCATATACCAGAACGAAACGCTGCTCCATATAAAGAATGAGAATCAGGTTTTTGAGGTTACCCTCATTATACCACCTGCAAAAAAGAGTGTTGCATGATTCGTACGTTAATTATTGATGATGAAGAGCCCGCTCGCATGCTGGTTCGGAAATTCCTGGAAGACTTCTCGGAGATTGAGGTTTTGGGCGAATGTGCCGATGGCTTTACCGCTGTAAAGAGCATTAACGAGCACAATCCCGACTTAATATTTTTGGATGTCCAAATGCCGAAGCTTTCGGGATTCGAGCTGCTCGAGATTATTGAGCATAAGCCTCATGTCATTTTCACCACGGCCTACGACAGCTACGCCATAAAGGCTTTTGATGAGAACGCGGTTGACTACCTGCTAAAGCCCTTCTCGCGCGAGCGCTTTGCCGATGCGGTTAAGAAGGTAGTGGGGCGTATTGCATCTCAGACCGAGCAGAACTTTACCGAAGTTATCGCCTTGGCCGAGGAGAAAACCGAAATTTTGCAGCGCATCGCCGTAAAATCGGGATCAAAGATTGAGATTATTGCCATCGGAGATATCGTATACCTCGAGTCGGAGGGCGATTACGTGATGATCCACACCAAAGAGGGAAAGTTCCTTAAGGAAAAAACCATGAAGTACTTCGAGCAGCATCTCGACCCCGATACGTTTATCCGAATACACCGCTCGTACATCATCAACATAAACGAAATAAGCCGTATCGAGCTCTTCGAGAAGGAGAACTACATCGTTAAGCTGAAAAATGGCGATCAGGTTAAAGCGAGCAGCTCGGGCTACAAGGCGCTAAAGGATGCGCTTAAGCTATAGGACTCCTTTTGATGCTTAATTTTTGTTGCATAGCCCCAGGTTTAGCTTTCTTCTGTTGGGCAACGGCCTAAGTGGCATCTTAATTGATGATGAAATAACCTTAAAGAAATCGTTAGGCTTCCATGTCGTACCTCCGTAGGCTATTTGAGTGGATCATAGAAAAGGCGCACTCCCGTTATGGGGTTGCTATCCTATTTATTGCTGCCTTTTTCGAATCGGTGTTCTCGGTATTCCCGTTTATGCTGCTTTTCATCCCGCTCATAATCGCCAATCTCGATAGGGCAATGTTCTACGGCAAGGTTGCCGCCATTGGGGGCATATTGGGCGCAACCGTTGGCTACTTTATCGGATATTTTGCGTGGGTTGATGCTAGCGGAGACTACACGGCCATCGCCCGCTTCTTTTTCGACCATCTGCCGGGATTCTCCGTGGCTGCCTATCAGAGCATACAGGGCCTTTTCGACAAATGGGGAGCTCTTTTGGTATTTGCGGCAGGGTTTGTGCCCATACCCTTCGAGCTGGTAACCATTTCCTCGGGCGTTTTCGATGTCAACTTCTTCTTCTTTATCCTCTCCGTTATTGTTGGACGTGGCGGCCGCTACCTGCTGATCGCTTTTCTGATATGGCGATTTGGAGCCGGCGTCAAGGTGTTTATCGAGAAGTACTTTAACTGGATCGCGCTTGGGGTCGTTGCCTCTATTGTAATTGGGGCTGTTATGTTCAGCATGGTGCTTTAGGCCGAACACTGCGGTTGTCCTGTGTGGGGCAGAGCATTCCTCCGTAGGGGGGATTACGCAGGCGGATTCTGAAGCTAACGGGGGATTTTCCGTTTCACCGCTTTGTGAAGGGCACATCCGACCCTCCGATCACTGTTTCCCAGCTTTGTGAAGGGCACATCCGACCCTCCGATCACCGTTTCCCAGCTTTGTGAAGAGCACATCCGACCCCCCGATCACCGTTTCCCAGCTTTGGGAAGGGTACATTTGACCCTCCGATCATCGTTTCACAGCTTTGGGAAGGGTACATTCGATGCTCCGATTCCCCGTTTCATCGCATTGCCTTTTGCATTGCATACCACGCATCGCACCTCCCAAATAAAGGAAGCCCCCGCTTTTGGGCGAGGGCTTCTTTTGTATAGTGCTTGCTATCGGCTAGTGTTCGGCTAGGAAGATATAGCGGACGATTACGAGTACGAAAAGTAGGTACATCATCCAGTGCACCTGCTTCCACTTTCCGGTAACCACCTTGAGGGCGGTGTAGAATACGATACCTGCGGCAATACCGTTGGCGATATTGTAGGTGAACGGCATCATAATAAAGGTCATAAATGCAGGGAAGCCTTCGGTGAAATCGTTGAAGTCGATCTCATGAATGCTCGAAACCATTAGAAGACCAACGATGATAAGCGCTGGTGCGGTTGCAGCGTTGGGGATTAGTCCTGCAAGAGGCGCCAGGATTAGGGCCAACAGGAACAGAATACCCGTGGTAACTGCAGTAAGCCCCGTACGTCCGCCCTCGCCGATACCGGCTGCGCTCTCTACGTAAGCGGTGATGGTCGATGTTCCGAGGAATGCGCCAAACGATACCCCAAATGCATCAACAAGCATGGCCCTACCAATCTTTGGCGAGTTGCCGTTCTTGTCGATGAGGTTGGCCTTGCGGGCTGTACCAACAAGGGTGCCGAAGGTGTCGAAAAGCTCAACGAAGGTGAAGGTGAACACAACCGTCCAGATTCCCATGTTGAGGGCGGCCTTAATGTCGAGAGCCCCCACCGCTAGGTTGTTGAAATCGGGGAGCGCAAATGGGGAGAAATGCTCAGGGATAACGGTTACCCCCATAGGAATTCCTATAAGCGTAGTGATTACGATCCCGATAAGCAGCGATCCTTTTACGCGTAAGGTCATCAAAAGAACCGAAATGAATAGGCCGATAACCGAAAGCGCCATTGCCGGGTTCGTGAAGTTTCCTAGCCCGATGTTCCATTCGAAGAACTTGAGCGCTGCAGGGGCGGCTGGGTTGGCGTTAATCTGCTCAAGGGTTGGAGGAATGAGCGATGCCTTTACCACCATAATCTCCGAAAGCTTAATGCCGATAACCGTGATAAAAAGTCCAATACCCACGGTGATGGCCACCTTAAGCGAGTTTGGAACGGCAACAACCAGCATCTGGCGAACCTTGGTAACGGTCAGGATAACGAAGATGATACCTGAGATAAACACGGCACCAAGAGCCGCCTGCCAGGGCATTCCGGCGCCTTGTACGGCAATAGCGGCAAAGAACGCGTTCAATCCCATTCCAGGAGCCAAGGCAATAGGGAAGTTGGCTACAAATCCCATTGCGATCGATACCACACCGGCAGCAACCGCCGTTGCAAAGAACACGGCGTTGTGATTCATCCCTGTTCCCGCAAGAATGTTCGGGTTAAGGAAGAGGATGTAGGCCATCGTTACAAACGTAGTAATACCAGCAACGATCTCGGTTCTGACGTTTGTGTTCTGTTCCTTCAGCTTGAAAATTTTTTCCAACATAGGGAGCTCGAGTTGTTAGTTATTAATGACGATAATGATAGATCTTATTCCCAAGGAACTTCTCGATATTGTCGAGTAGGCGCTTATCCTTCTTGTTAACAAAGGTAATGGCCACACCTTCGGCCTGTGCGCGGGCCGTACGGCCTACGCGGTGTACGTAATCTTCGGGGTCGTGGGGTACGTCGAAGTTTACCACCATGTCAATATTTTCCACGTCGATGCCGCGCGAGATGATGTCGGTGGCTACCAGCAGCTGGATGTCGCGCGAGCGGAAGCGGCGCATAACCTCTTCGCGCTCCTTCTGTTCGAGGTCGGAGTGGATGGAGGCGGTATTTAGCTTGGCCGCTCTAAGCGTCTTTTCAATCTCCTTTACCTTGGTTTTGGTAGAGGAGAAGATGACCACGCTTTTGATGTTGGGCTTATCCTTTAGCAGGCTGATCAGAATCTTCACCTTTTCGGGGTCTTCGGCCATGCAAACGGCCTGAAGCACGTTTTCGGCGGGCTTGGAGGTTGCCAGGTTTATTTCGACAGGATTATGCAGAATCTTTCTTGCCAGTTTTCTGATCTTATCGGGCATGGTTGCCGAGAACATCACGGTTTGCCTCTTGGCTGGAAGCTTAGCGGCAATGGCGGTGATATCGTCCACGAAACCCATGTCGAGCATGCGGTCGGCCTCGTCGAGGATAAAGTGCTCGATGTCCGATAGCTTAAAGTAGTCGAAGTTGAGGTGGGTAATCAGCCTGCCCGGCGTTGCAATGATGATGTCGGCACCGTTGATGAGCGCGGTTTTCTGCGTTTCCCACAGCATCGAGTCGTTTCCACCGTACACCGCTACCGAGGTGGCAGGGGTAAAGTAGCTGAAGCCCATAATCTGCTGGTCGATCTGGATGGCCAGCTCGCGGGTGGGCACTAGGATAAGGGTTGTCGCTTTGTTGTGGTTCTCGCGGTTGGCGAGTTTGTCGATGATGGGCAGTACGAAGGCGGCGGTTTTACCTGTTCCGGTTTGAGCGCAGGCGATAAGATCTTTCCCTTCGAGGATTACCGGTATTGCCTTCTCCTGAACAGGTGTTGGGGTAGTGATGTTCATGGCCTCTAGGCCTTCGAGAACTCCGCTACAGAGGTTTAAGTCTTTAAACTCCAATTCCTATTGATTTAGTTGCTTGCAAAAGTAGTAATTATCGTGGGAAATGTAGCATCTTAGACGGGGCTTGACAAAATATAAAGCTTTGTAGGTGTTTAGTATCCTTGCAAGCCAAACCGTTTGTCGCTGGTTTTTCCGACCATTTAGGGCGATTCTTATATTACCTTAAAGTAGCTCAACGGGGGGAGGCTATTGGCTAAAACCGCTATTTTTACATCCCATGAATCTGAAACCCATCATCCGGCAGCTAGGTGGCAAGCCTTACACCCATATTTTCTTCGACCTCGACCGTACGTTGTGGGACTTTGAGGGCAACGCGCGCGTTACGCTTAGCGATCTCTACCAGGAGTTTGAACTCTTCCGCCACTTTAAAACCTTCGATGAGTTTCACGAGATATTCCAGAAGCATAACGAGCGCCTTTGGGCCGAGTACCGCCACGGTAGGGTGGCAAAGGATACGCTCCGAAAGATGCGCTTTTCACTGACCCTTAAGTCGGCGAAGGTGAAGGACGAGGTGCTGGCCCAAACGCTCGACGTGCGCTACATTGCCGACAGCCCAACCAAAACGTCGCTGATGCCGAATGCCATGGAGGTGATGGAGTACCTCCGGAAGCGCGGCTACCGCATGCTGATTATCACCAACGGCTTTAACGAGGTGCAGTGGATTAAGCTTAAGGCGTGCGGGCTAGAGCAGTATTTCGATCTGATGCTTACCTCCGAGAACGTGGGGCACCAGAAGCCCGACGTGCGCATCTTCGAGCAGGCGCTTCGCGAAGCGGGGTGCAAACCTAGTAGGGCGCTGATGGTGGGCGATGACTTTGAGGTGGATATCGTGGGGGCTCGCAACGCGGGTATCGATCAGGTGTTCTACACTCCGCAAGGGGACGAGGGCTCGTTTGCTCCTACCTACCAGATTCGTGATCTGATTGAGCTCAAGCGGCTGCTGTAGGCTTCCGCTGGCAAGCTAACTATCATGTTTGAATCCTTGGCGACCACTACTATTTTATTAGCCGCCACGTCTGAATCTTTGGCAGCCACTTCAGGTTACTTCAAGGTCTAGCATTATCCGTGCAGGCAGATCATCTTCAGCTTATCGGCATCCTCAATCTCAATTTCCTTACCGTTTATCCGAATGATGTGCTCCTTCCGAAACTCGGAGAGGATGCGGATGACGTTCTCGGTGGTCATCCCGATGAGCTCGGCGATCTCCTTTCGCGAGATGGGCAGCTCGAAGAATCGGTTTTTGTAGATGTCGTTGGAAAAGAAGAGCAGGATGTAGGCGATGCGCCCGCGCAGGTTTTTGCTGTTGATGTCGTTGTTACGGCGGAGGATGTTGTCGGTGGTTCGGCTGATGCGCGCTAGTAGGTCGAGCGCAAACTCGCCGTTGGTTCTTACCAAATCCTTAATTCTATTTAGGTCGAACTCGCACACCACCGTATCCTCGATGGCGGTGATGGAGAGGTTGTAGCGGGTATCCGAAAAAACGGAGAGGATGCTGATGAGGTCGAACGGTAGGGCTATGGAGATGATCTGGTCGTAGGCCGAGTCGGCTGTGTGGCGGTGCAGCTTCACCAGCCCCTTCTGGATGTACAGGAACGAGGTGATGGGGTCGCCCTCGTGGATGATGGCTTCTCCCTTTTTGTAGTTTCGCTCGGTTTTGGTGGAGCAGTAGTCGGCTAGCTCATCCACCGAAACATGCTCGAAGATGAGGTTTCGGACAATACATTCCTTGCATGAGCACAGCATCCCGTTATTTCCCATGTTTTTGCTCGTTTTATAAATGTGATAAATATCATGTGCTGATCTTTATCATGCCATCCAATTGATAATGCGTTAATCTCCGTCGTAATATTGCACTAGCAGAGGGCGATCAACCCGAACGAAATTATATAAAATTTTGAATCTGCAAGACTTTAGAGGTTCCATCCGAAAAACGAAATAGAAAAGGATGAAAAAAGTGGTAATACTTGGTGCGGGAACGGCTGGCACCATAATGGCAAATAAGCTGGCAAAGATGCTCGACCGAAAGGAGTGGGAGATTGAGGTTTTAGACCGAAACAACATCCACTACTACCAGCCCGGTTTCCTGTTTATCCCCTTTGGGATTTACTCGCCTAAGGATGTGGTGAAGAAGAAGGATGCGTTCATTCCTCGTAACGTAAAGTTCACGGTTGCCGATATTCTTAGCATCGATGCCGAGGAGAATGTGGTAAACCTTGTAGGTGGCGAGGCCATCCGCTACGATATCCTGATTGTGGCTACGGGTACGGTGCCAACTCCATCCGAAACGCCCGGCTTGGTTGGCGAGCGCTGGTACAAGAACATCTTCGACTTCTACACCTTCGAGGGGGCTGTAGCGCTGCACGACTATCTGAAGGATTTCCGAGGCGGCAAGCTGGTGATGACCATCACCGAGCTACCCTACAAGTGCCCCATTGCTCCGCTGGAGTTCGTCTTTTTGGCTGATGCCTTCTTCGCCAAGAAGGGCATTCGCGATAAGGTGGAGATCATCTACACCACGCCGATGTCGGGCGCATTTACCAAGCCCGTTGCCACCAAGATGCTGAGCTCGGTGCTCGAAGAAAAAAATATAACGGTAGTAACCGACTTCTACGTGGAGGGAGTGGACGAAGAGAAGAACATCATCCGCTCGTACGACGGGCGCGAGGTGGAGTTCGACGGTCTGGTGGTGGTGCCCGTTAACCTAGGCGAGGAGTTCCTAGCCTCATCGGGTTTGGTGGACGATATGAACTACGTGCAGGTGGATAAGGGAACGATGCAATCGGTGCATAAGCCCAACGTGTTTGCCATTGGCGATGCGGCCAACCTGCCCACCTCCAAGGCGGGATCGGTTGCCCACTTCGCCGCCGATGTGCTGGCCGAGAACATCGTGGAGTATGCCAACGGCAAGGCGCCCTCGCACCAGTTCGATGGGCATGCCAACTGCTTCATCGAAACGGGGCATGGCAAGGGAACGCTTATCGACTTCGACTATACCAACGAGCCGCTGCCCGGCATGTATCCTCTTCCAGGTATTGGGCCTATGAAGCTTTTGGGCGTAACCCGACTAAACCACTGGGGCAAGCTGGCGTTTAAGCTTATATACTGGGAGTTCTTGCTGAAGAATCGGAGGCTACCGGTATCAAGCAAGTTCAGCCTAGCCGGCAAGAAGAAGGTTTAACAGGAATCGGTAGAGACGCGATTTATCGCGTCTTAATAAACAAGAACAACGTAACAAAAACAAAACAAAATAAAGACATGGCACAAAAAGAATACGCAGGCGTAATGGTAGATGTAAACGACGAAGGCTACCTCGAAAACGCTAACCAGTGGACCAAAGAGGTGGCTGCTGCGATTGCAAAGGAGAACAACCTTGAACTTACCGATAAGCACTACCATGTGCTCGATTTCCTACGCGAGAGGGTGGCCAAGGGCGAGGCGCTTACCATTCGTAGCGTTGGCAAGTCGGGTGTTGTAGACATCAAGGGCTTCTACGAGCTCTTTCCCGGAGCACCTCTGAAGTTGGCTACCAAGATAGCCGGTGTTAAGAAACCGCTAAGCTGCGTTTAACCCTCAAAAACCGAATACTATGAACAACGAAGAATATCCATTGAAAAAGGTGTGCATTATATGCGCCAAAGGGAGTCTTGAAGATGTGTATGCTGCCCTAGTAATGGCCAACGGAGCCGTAATGGAGGGCATCGAAACTAAGGTATTCTTTACCTTCTTTGGTCTTGATGCTATTACCAAAAAGCAGATGAGTAGCCTCCATACGGCAGCCGTTGGCAATCCTGCCATGCGCATGCCTGGCGGATTACCTTTCCCAACGCTGCTGGGCGTTTTACCCGGTGTTGAGGCTGGTGTTTCGAAGATGATGAGAGCCGAGATGGAGAAGTTGGATATCCCTACTGTTCCTGAGTTTCTGGAGATGATTACCGCAGGTGGCGGCGAAATCTACGCCTGCAAGCTGGCGATGGACATGTTTAAGCTCAAGAAGAGCGACTTGAGCGACGAGGTTAAGGATGTCCTTACTGTTGGACAGTTCTATGAACTGTGCGGCGGTCAGGGTACGCAGATCATTTTTACCTAAGCTGCATTACTGTCCAATTATATAAAGAAGGGGCTGCATCGTAGTTGGTGCAGCCCCTTTTTAGTCGTTAGTTAAAAAAATAGATGCCATAGATAACGGCCCGGTAGCCGAGCGAAGTCGAGTCTGAAATTTAGATTCTAAAACTTACTTCTTTCTCTTCTGCTTAAAGAGCCATTCGAAGAAATCGGGCTGGTTGAAGGCCGGATTCCAGCTGTTGTGCTCTACGCCGGGGAACTCTATGTAGGTTACGCACGCTCCAAACTCTTTTAGTGCTAGATAGGCCTGACGCGAGTTGCTGCACGAAACAACAGGATCGGCATCGCCGTGGTAGATGCGAAATTTAACGGTTTTAGCCGCGTCCTTAAGGCGAGGTGCATAAACGCCTCCGCAAATAGGAATTGCCGCAGCAAACAGATTGGGGTAGCGGGCCACTAGGTCGAAGGTGCCCATGCCGCCCATCGAGAGCCCCATGATGTAGATTCGTCTAGGATCAACCTTTTCGTTGGCAACGTAGAAGTCGATAAGCTTCTTCACCTTTTCGAGCGATGGGGCAATGGGGGTGTTGGCCATTTGGCTCCAGTCAATGTTCGCCTTTTCGTCGCGTTGGGGAAGGCTATTCCCAATCCAGGTTTCGGTGGCTGGACATTGTGGGAAAAGAACGATTGCAGGGTGCTTCTCCATGTTTACGGGGTTGGTAAACATTCTTGATCCATGCTTTAGCTGTAGCATGTTGTCGTTCGAACGTTCGCCAGAGCCGTGAAGGAAGATTACCAAGGGGTATTTTTTGTCGGCGCTATAGCTTTCGGGAAACAGCACCTGATACCTGAGCGTATCGCCCTGCGTTGGTACAAAGTTCTTTTTTTGGAATTGTTGTTGACCAAATGCGCTGCTGCCTATAAGTCCAGCGAGGGCTATTGTTAAAATCCAAGTTCTCATCAGTGTAAAGTTAGGGTCTACAATAGTTGTACAGGAGTTTACTTTCTCTTCAATTCTGAAAAGTACGTAAAAAAAGAGGCTACACCTATACTTTGATGGATAATTAGAATTTTATAGCAGATTGGAAAAAGGCAAAAAAAGGCGAGAGCGTTTCAGCCACCGCTCTCGCCATAAAACACGCTGTATGGTAAGTTTGAATTAGAATTTGAATGTCACGCCAAATTTGCCTCCAGAGAGAATATCTCCTCCGCGGAATTCTGCGTTAATGCCAAAGTTTGGGGTAAAGAAGTAGCGTCCGCCTACCTGAATCCCTGGGAATAACCCGGTTTCTCTATCTACGTAGTCGTGGTCGTACTTGTAGGCAACGGCATTAATGCTACCACCTGCGTAGAAGTCGAAGTTTCTGGGGATGTTCAGTATTCGGTTGAAGTGGTAGTTGCAGTTTCCGGCAAAGCTCCATGCTGTGTAGTGGTCGGCACGATCCTGAAATGCGGTTTCGAAGCCAACTGATAGGTCGTATCCGATGCCGAAATCCATTCCAAAGTAAACGGGTACCGAGTAAGCACCAAGTCCGAATCCTGCGTTAAGATTTTTAGTTCCCTTTGGGATTGGGTTTTGCGCTTGAGCGATTCCTGATAGTAGCGCCACTGCGCTTACTAGTAGTAGTAACTTTTTCATTCCTAAATTATTTTATGGTAAGTAACTCAACAAAAATGAGGCCAACCGCTGCCCCAATAACGCTTTTTATAGCTTCTGGCTTGTAAACGGTATGGATGCAGCGCTTTATGAAGACAGCTTGCAGTAGGTTAGAGCAAGCCCCTCCTGTTGTTTGTTAAAAATAGTCGTCAAACTGTGGAGCTATTTCAACAGTGCTAAGCGCCGTTCTGCATTAAAATGGTACATCTGTGGTAAAGCCGTTCTTGATGCCAAGGTCGAACTCGCCGCCTCCAGGGAAGTCGTTGTTCATCTTCGAGCCAACGGTAAAGGCCTGTGCTCCGCCATCCATTCCGCCTCCTGACGCGTTGCCCTGAGGTAGCAGGTTGGCGTAGGCGCTGATGTCGCCATCCTCGAGGTCGAGGAATCGGGCTCCCTCCTTTTGGAAGCGTAGGCGCACGTCGTCTACCGAACCGTTACGGTGCTTGGCCACGATGATCTCGGCGATGCCGATGAGCGAGTTGCCGTCCTCATCCTCGGTGTGCCCGTAGTACTCGGGACGGTGGATGAACGATACGATATCGGCATCCTGCTCGATGGCTCCCGATTCGCGAAGGTCCGATAGCTGCGGGCGCTTGTTGCCGCCGCGCGTTTCCACCGAACGGTTAAGCTGCGACAGGGCGATGATGGGGATGTTGAGCTCCTTGGCAATGGCCTTAAGCGAGCGCGAGATCACCGACACCTCCTGCTCGCGGTTGCCGCGCGTTTCGGGTGGTCCCACCATCAGCTGCAGGTAGTCGATTATTATGATGGCAATGTCATGCTGTGTTTTGAGGCGACGCGCCTTGCTGCGGAACTCGAAGATCGAGAGGGCAGGGGTGTCGTCGATAAAGAGCGGCGCTTCGGTAAGATCCTTGATGCGCACCTCGAGCTGTGCCCACTCGTGGGGCTCGAGCTTACCGTTCTTTACCTTATCCGATTCGATGCCGGTTTCGCCGATGATCAGACGCATGGCCAGCTGGGTGGCACCCATTTCGAGCGAGAAGAAGGCCACAGGCTTGCGGTGGTCTACGGACATGTTACGGGCCATCGACAGGGTGAAGGCCGTTTTACCCATCGCCGGACGGGCCGCCACGATGATGAGATCCGAAGGCTGCCATCCCGAGGTGAGGCGGTCGAGCCCCACGAATCCGGTGGGCACCCCGCTCAATCCATCGGTACGCTTGGAGGCTTCCTCGATCTGTGCAATGGCATCCTTAACGATGGAGTCCATCTTAAGGGCCTCCTTCTTAACGTTGCCTTCGGCCAGGTTGAAGATCTCCATCTGCGCGGTGTCGAGCAGCTCCTCCACGTCGATGGTCTCGTCGAACGAGTTGCGCTGGATGTCGCTTGAAATGCGGATCAGCTCGCGCTGGATGTACTTCTGGGCAATAATCTTGGCGTGGAAGGCTACGTGCGCCGCCGATCCCACCTTTAGCGTAAGCTGCGTAAGGTAGTAGGGACCGCCGACGAGGTCGAGCTCCTCGGTGCGCTTCAGCTCCTGCGATACGGTGTAGATATCGATGGGCTCCATACGGGTGGAGAGGCGCGAGATGGCCATAAAGATCTTCTGGTGCGCATCCTTGTAGAAAGCCTCGGGCTTTAGCACATCCATTACGTTCATTATCGCATCCTTCTCGAGCATCATTGCGCCCAGCACGGCCTCTTCGAGGTCGAGCGCTTGGGGTGGTACCTTGCCCATCTCCAGCCCAACGGTTGCCACGTTGGTGGTTTGGGGCTTCTTGCTGTAGTTTCCTTTAGCCATCTTTATTCGGATAGGTTTACAAAAGTAGCTACAATTTCGAAAGGGTCGTTCGGCCTGCCCAAGAGTTTATGACTAATTACCCACCGCGTACTAACCGATGATGAACAGCTACCTGTAATGGCCTCCGGCATATATTCGGTGTGGGGGAATGGGCTTTGCTCGCCCTTTAGAGGCTTATCTCCCAACCTAAGCGGGGCTTCGAAGGGCTTAGGCGGACGATCGGTGATGCGGGTTGCCCATGCGCAGACCTCCGGTGGCCCATCTCCGATGCGGTTGGTGCTGTCGGAGGTTGCAATATTGGAATACTACCGGAATAGCTGAATATTGCAGCGCAATATTGAATTTGACCGGTGTAATTTTAATATTTAGGCTACAATATTAAAATATTCCAGTCGAATTTAAGTATTGCAACGCAATAATCAAGTTCGACTGGTGTAAAATAAATATTGCGCTGCAATATTAGAGTTCGGCTGGTTTAAGTAAATATTGCAGCCTCCGACAGTCGTTTGGGATAGGGAGATGGTGCGGGAAAGATGTTGCGATGCACTTTTCTGATTAGGGATCATCGGCTGGAGGTGTTTGTACGAGCTTTTATCTTGAGGGATCGGCTGCAGAAGTGTTCGTACGCGCAGAAGAGGTTCGGGAATGGCCCTTCGGATTGCTGCTCGCATAAAAAGAAAGCAGCGGAGATTGCTCCCCGCTGCTTCATCAAGTATGCTAAATCGGTAGATGGTCTACTTTAGTCCACGGTTCTTCAAAAGTGGCTCGAGGCTTGGCTCGGCGCCACGGAAGCGCTTGTACATGGCCATAGCATCGTCGGCAGCGCCCTGCGAGAGCACGTTGTCGCGGAAGCTCTTGGCCGTTGCTGGGTCAAAAATGCCCTTTTGCTTGAAGAGCTCGAAGCCGTCGGCATCCAGAACCTCAGCCCAAATATAGGCGTAGTATCCAGCCGAGTATCCACCACCCCAAATGTGGGCGAAGTAGGTGGTACGGTAGCGAGGCGCAATCTGTGGGATAAGGCCAAGCTTACCTAGGGTTTCCTTCTCGAACTTGGCGATGTCGAGGTTGGCAACGTCGGTAAGGGTGTAGTACGACATATCGAGCAGCGATGCAGCCAAGTATTCGGTAGTTGCAAAGCCTTGGTTAAACTTGTCGCTCTTGCCCATCTTCTCAACTAGGGCAGCAGGAATAGCCTCGCCAGTTTTGTAGTGCTTAGCGTACACCTTAAGCACCTCGGGATCGAATGCCCAGTGCTCGTTGATCTGCGATGGCAGCTCTACGAAATCGGTTGGGATGGCGTAGCCGGTCTTGTTGTAGGTAGTGTTGGCAAGAAGGCCGTTAAGGGCGTGGCCAAACTCGTGGAAGAAGGTTTCGGTTTCGTCCATGCTCAGTAGGGCAGGGGTGTCGCCGCTTGGCTTGGTGAAGTTGCAGGCAATGGATACCACTGGTGCTACAAACTTACCGTTGATGTTGGTTTGCTGACGGTATCCGGTGCACCATGCGCCGCCGCCCTTGCTTTCGCGAGGGAAGAACTCCATGTAAAGGATGCCCACGTGCTTACCCTTTTCGGTAACCTCGTAAGCTACCACATCCTTATGGTAAACGGGTACGTTGTTGATTTGCTTGAAATCTAGCCCGTAGAGCTTATTAGCGCAGTAGAAGATTCCCTTGGTTACATTCTCGAGGCTGAAGTAAGGGCGAATTTGCTCCTCGTCGAGGTCGTACTTAGCCTTGCGAACCTTTTCGGCGTAGTAGTGCCAGTCCCAGCTGCTAAAGTCCTTGATGCCATCCTTAGCGGCAATAGCCTCCATGTCGGCAAGCTCCTTCTTAGCCACGTTAAGGGCTGGAGTCCATAGCTGGTTGAGCAGCTTAAACACGTTGGCAGGAGTCTTCGACATGTTGATGTCGAGGATATAGTCGGCAGTGGTGTTGAAGCCAAGCAGCCTCGAGCGCTCGAGGTTGTACTTAAGGATATCCTTAATAACCGCCTTGTTATCGTTCTTATTGCTGTTGTTACCACGGTTGAGGTAGGCGGTGTAGATCTTCTCGCGGAGATCGCGGCGCGACGAGTAGGTAAGGAATGGGGTGATGCTCGAGCGGTCGAGGGTGAATACCCACTTACCATCCATCTTTTGCTCCTTAGCGGTAGCGGCAGCACCGTCAATCACGCCTTGAGGTAGGCCTGCAAGGTCTTCCTTCTTGTCGAGCACCAGCTTAAAGGCGGCATTCTCGGCCAAAAGGTTCTCCGAGAACTTCACGCCAAGCAGCGAAAGCTTCTCGTTGATCTTGCGCAGCTGATCCTGCTTTTGAAGATCTAAAGCCGCGCCTGCACGGATAAAGTCTTTGTAGATGAGCTCTACCAGACGGTTTTGCTCGGTGTTTAGTCCGAGGGTCTGGCGCTTGTCGTAAACGGCTTTAACGCGCTCGAACAGGGGCTTGTTAAAGGTAATGTCGTCGGAATGCTTCGAGAGCATTGGGGCAACCTTACCGGCAACCTCCTGCATCTTATCGTCGGAGATAACCGACTTTAGGTTGAAGAAGATTATCGATACGCGGTTAAGAAGGGCGCCGCTGGTGTCGAGCGCAACAATGGTGTTCTCGAACGTTGGGGCCTCCTTGTTTTCAGCAATTGCCTTAATATCGGCATCGTGCTGCTTAATGCCCTCCTCAAAGGCAGGCATGTAGTGCTCCGTTTTGATCTTATCAAAAGGAGGTACTTCGAACGGGGTGTCGAACTTCCCTAGAAGCGGGTTGTCGGCTTGCTTTTTGCCACAAGCTCCAAAAATCACCATAGCGGCAAGAGCAATAATGGTTAATTTTTTCACGGGTTTAAGAATTAAGTTAGCAGATTGTCGTTGCTATTTGCAGCTGTGCTGCATTAAGCTGTAAACATATAAAAAAATATGGAAGAAAATGTTAAGTAGAAAGCATCTAAGGCTCTACTTCGATTAACTTGTTGGTGGCAATGGCCGCCGCTACTAGATGAAGAAGAAATCGGATATACAGCGCGAGGTGACAATTGTATCGGATAGCTGCCGGCATCCGTACACCTGCGATGCGCCTATATACAAGGTGGGCGTGGTATTGAGCGGTGGTGGAGCGCGAGGGTTTGCCCATGCCGGCTTCTTTAAGGCGATGGACGAGCTGGGCGTTAGGCCAAATGTCATATCGGGAACGAGCGCAGGGGCAATCGCCGGAGTAATGTATGCTGGCGGGAAATCGCCAGATGCCATGCTGGATATCTTTAGTAACATTCGGCTGCTGCAGCTTCCCCGTTTTAGAGCAAACGGAAGAAACCCGGATGCTGGTAAGGACAAGCGCAATCATCACCTGCTCTTTAAGGCCAAGGATCTGCTCCAAATACTTCGCCAAAATTTGCCCAAGACAACCTTCGAGGGGCTAAACATCCCGCTAGTGGTAAATGCAACCAGCCTCGAAAGAGGGCAAAACGTTTACTTTTACACGGGTGATGTGCTAAAACCCGTTGTCGCATCGAGCGCCATCCCGATGGTTTTTAAGCCGGTTTTGATTGATGGTCAGCATTACGTTGATGGAGGGGTGATGCAGAACCTGTCGGTATCGCCTATTCGGAGGGCCTGCAAGTATGTTATCGCCATGCACGTTAATCCGCTTGAGGACTATTCGGCTCACGGCAGAATGTACGAGCCGGAATGGGAGCGCATATTTAAGCTCATGATTCGGGCCAATACGTTTACGGACAAGGAGCAGGTTGACCTGTTCATAGAGCCTTCCGAGCTGGTTCGGTACAAGATCACCGAGACTCGCCTAGGAAGTGAGATGTTCTGGATAGGCTACTACGAGGCTAAGCAATCGCTGGAGGCCTTTATTCGGGAGCATCCCGATATTGTTGATGGCCAGGAGTAGGAAAATAAAAGCCTGACAGTACGCTGTCAGGCTTTTATTTTATGCTGCTATATGCTTAAGCTAGTTAAGCCCACGATTCTTTAGTAGCGGCTGAATGTTTGGCTCAGCACCGCGGAAGCGCTTGTAGAGGGTCATCGCCTCGTCCGAACCACCCTTTGATAGGATGTTGTCGCGGAAGCTCTTGGCCGTTGCCTGATCGAAGATGCCCTTTTCAGCAAACGCCTCAAACGCATCGGCATCGAGCACCTCGGCCCACATGTAGCTGTAGTATCCAGCCGAGTAGCCACCACCCCAGATGTGGCTAAAGTAGGTGGTGCGGTAGCGTGGCGCAATCTGAGGGATGATGCCCAAGTTGGCCATAGACTGCTTCTCGAACTCGTTTATGTCGAGGTTGCTGAAATCCTTTTGGCTGTAGTAGTCGAGGTCGAGGGTGGCTGCAGCAACGTACTCTACGGTTGTAAATCCTTGGTTAAACTTGCCGCTCTTATCGAGCTTCTCGATTAGTTGAGCAGGAATAACCTCTCCGGTTTTGTAGTGCTTAGCGTACACCTTTAGCACCTCTGGCTCAAATGCCCAGTGCTCCATGATTTGCGATGGAAGCTCAACAAAGTCGCGCTTCACCTGGGTTGCGGCAACTCCCTTGTAGTGAACGTTCGAGAGCAGGTTGTGCAGGCCGTGGCCAAACTCGTGGAAAAGGGTTCCTACCTCGTCGGCATTGAGTAGGGCAGGGGCATCGGCAGTTGGAGCCGAGAAGTTGCACACGATAGAAACCACAGGGGTTATGTACTTGCCATCAACATTCGACTGGCGGCGGAAGCTGGTACACCATGCGCCAACGCGCTTGGTGGCACGTGGGTGGTAGTCCATGTATAGGATGCCAACGTGCTTACCCTTTTCGGTAACCTCGAAGGCCTCGGTTTGCTCCTGATTGGGAACGGGGATGTTGGTAATCTTCTTAAACTCTAACCCGTAAAGCTTGTTGGCTACGTAGAATACCCCTTCGCGAACGTTCTCGAGCTTAAAGTAGGGGCGAAGCTGTTCCTCGTCGAGGTCGTACTTGGCCTTGCGCACCTTTTCGGCGTAGTACCACCAGTCCCACGATTGTAGGGTTTCGTTCATGCCCTCGCTCTTGGCCAGCTCCTGCATGTCGGCCAGCTCTCGCTTAGCAACGGCAAGGGCTGGAGTCCAAACCTGCTTAAGCAGGTTGTATACGTTGGCAGGGGTCTTGGCCATACGGTCGTCTAGAATGTAGTCGGCGGTAGTCTCGAAGCCAAGAATGTTGGCGCGCTCCTTCGAGAGGGTAAGAATCTTCTTGATAACCTCCTTGTTGTCGTTCTCGTTGTAGTTGTTGCCACGGTTGAGGTAGCCCTTGTAGAGGCGCTCGCGTAGGTCGCGCTTCTCCGAGTACTGAAGGAAAGGAATCATGCTAGGCTTTTGGAGCGTAAACACCCACTTGCCTTCGAGGTTTGCCTTTTTGGCCTCTAGTGCGGCCGCGTCAACCACGCTTTGTGGAAGGCCTTTTAGGTCGGCAGGATTCTCCAGAACCAGCTTAAAGTTGTTGGTTTCGGCAAGGTTGTTATCCCCAAACTTAAGCGAAAGCATCGACAGCTCGCCGTTAATTTGGCGGAGACGGGCAATCTTATCGACGGGTAGACCTGCACCCGAGCGCTTGAACCCTTTATAGGTATTCTCGAGGAGCATCTTCTGCTCGGTAGTCAGCTTGCTGGTAATCTTTTTATTGTTGTAAACCGCCTCAACGCGCTTAAAGAGCCCTTCGTTAAAGTTGATGTCGTCGTAGTGCTTTGAGGTTAGCGGCGTGATTTGCTTGGCCAAGTCGCGCATGGCCTTATCGCCATCGGTTCCCATTACGTTTCCAAAGGTTGAGCCTACGCGTCCGAGCATCTCTCCCGAATTGTCGAGGGCAACGATCGTATTTTCGAAGGTTGGCTTGGCCTTGTTGTTAACAATTGCCGCAATTTCGGCATCGTGCTGCTTGATTGCCTCTTGGTAGGCAGGAAGGTAGTGCTCCAGCTTAATCTTCTGGAAATCGGGCACCTGATACGGAGTTTTAAACTCGCTAAAGAACGGATTTTCTTGGGCTTTACCCTCTAATCCTCCTAAAAGTATGGCTATGCTTGCGGCCATTGTAAGAATTCTTTTCACAGCTTGTTCGGTTTTTATTAGTTACCTATCGTTGAACGATAGGGTAAAAAAAGCAAAAAGGTACGATACGCCCAAAAGGAAACCCGTAAATCGTACTCCTTATGGTTAAGTAGACAATTTTTTAGCAAAAAACTTGTTGCCAATCAAAATCTTTAGGTGAAAAAGACCCTGTTTTGCGCTCCACCAACTTTGGGGTAGGCATTTGAGATCTGTTTTGTGCCCATACTATACCTTAAATACCCCTCAAAACTATGAATTGTATGGCATAGCTCGCGGCGATGCACTTTTTCTGCTACTTGTACATGCTTAAATATCAGTGAAAAAAGATTTTTTTGAAGAAAAAGTAAAAAAATATTTGATAAAAGCTTGCGGATACCAAAAATAGTGTTCTATATTTGCAGTGTACTAGCAAAGTAGAACACTAAAACAATAAACGATGATTGACATCAAAAACTTGCAGTTTGGCTATAGCAAAAAGAAGGTGCTTTTCAAGGACCTTTCTTTAGGCCTCGAAGCAGGGCATATATACGGTTTGCTGGGTAAGAATGGCGCAGGCAAAACCACCTTGCTTAAGGTAATTCAGGGGATGCTTTTCGCAACCAACGGCAGCTGCTCTGTATTGGGCTTCAACCCCAAAAAGAGAGAGCCCAACTTTTTGAGCGATGTCTTCTACATTCCAGAGGATATCCACACCAACGATATGCGAATCCGCGATTTTGTAGCAGCTAACGCTCCGTTTTACCCCAAGTTCGATTTGGGTAGCTTCCTTAACTATATAAGGGAGTTCGAAATTAGCTACGACGAAAAGCTGTCGAGCCTATCGTACGGGCAAAAGAAGAAGGCCATTATCGCCTTTGGGCTGGCCACCAGCTGCTCGGTGCTTATCCTCGACGAGCCTACGAACGGCCTCGATATCCCTTCGAAGAGCCAGTTCCGTAAGATCGTGGCCTCGGTGGCAACCGAAGAGCGCTGCATCATCATCTCCACCCACCAGGTGCGCGACCTCGACAACCTTATCGATACCGTTATTGTGCTCGACGAAGGCGTGGTTGCCCTTAACCAACCTGTTGATGCCATCACCGAAAAACTGGTGTTTAAGACTGTTGATGTAGAGAAGGCCCCTACGGCTATCTACGGCGAATCGTCACTACGCGGATTTACCGGGGTTTTCCATAACGCCAACGGCGAGGCCAGCAAGCTCGATATGGAGATTCTCTTCAACTCTGTGCTAGCCCAAAAGAGTACCATTCAACAAGTGTTTAACAACAAATAAGCCGCTACCATGAAAAGCAACATATTCGACTTTAACCGATTTGGCCTCCTTGTAAGAAAGAGGTTCCTCGATAGCAAATCGTCAACCATTTATGAGATACTTGGTCTGGCCGCGGTGTTAGCCATAATCTTTGGGCTTATAGCGACAACGGGTTCAATTCTAATTGTACATCAAACTGGTGTGCTTGGTGTGGGAATTGTTATTCTAGGAATCGTTTATGCCGATAGGGCATTTTCTGAAACTAAGGGTAAGCTAAAGGGGATGGCCTTCCTTGCAACGCCCGCATCCCAGCTGGAAAAGCTGCTAAATGCCATCCTATATACTTCGGTTCTATTTCCTATCGTTTTCTCCCTGATATTTTTAGCGGTTGATGGGCTTTTTTACGCTGCCGCTAATGCAACAGGGATATTTAGTATGGAGAACATTTTTAGTATCGATGGCTTAAACTTTGCCGAGACTATTCGCAATATCCTCATCGTGCAGTCGGTGTACATGCTGGGCTCCATCTGGTTTGGCAAGCGCAGCCTGCTGAAAACAACGCTGGCAGTAGTCCTCTTTTACGGGGTGATTTTTGCCGTTGCAGGCATCATTATTAGAATGAACTACGAGCTACTTAAAACTTTTAGCGAAAGCAGTAATGGAGTCAATGTTCATTGGGATGGCAACGATATTATTAGAGGGCAATTTATGAAACCTGCTCTTTGGCTTCTTCCTCCCTTCTTCTGGACAGTGGCATACTTCAGGCTATCAGAAAAACAAATCTAAAAACACGTAGCCATGGAATTTAGCAGCACTAAATCAATATACATCCAGATTGCCGACTACATGTGCGATTGCATCATGATGGGCAAGTGGAAGGTCAACGAAAAGATTATCTCCATCCGCGAGCTGGCCGTAGAGCTCGAGGTGAACCCCAACACCGCCATGCGCGCCTTCGAGCATCTGCAAAGCCGTGGAATCATCTACAACAAAAGGGGCATTGGCTACTTTGTGGCCGAGGATGCCGTGCAGAGGGTGAAGAGCCTGCTGCGCGAGGAGTTCATCACCGACTCGCTCCCCAATTTCTTCAAGAGCATCTTTCAGCTCGAGATCAGCTTCGATGAGCTGAACCGCATGTACAACGAATACAAGGTTAACCTTACCAAATAAAACAATCGTATGAAAACAAGTAATATCCTTATACTATCATTTGTAGCCCTTTCGGTTGTACTAACAGCGGTTGCTACAAGCAAGGTAATACGCACCCTTAAGGCGGCCAACGAGCGTAGCGTGGCCATTAAGCAAAATAAGCTTGGCATGAAGGAGCTAACCTTTGCCCCTTGCCAATCGGTAGCCGTAAATGGCACCAACAGCCTCGACGTGGTGGTACGCCTAGGTGCATCAAACCGTACGGCTGTATTTGTAGAAGATACCTATAAGGGGCAGATTGCCGTAGCCGAGTCTAACGGAGCGCTAACCGTTAGCTCGAAAATCAAAAAGGACGATGCCCACGCGGTGGTAATCGTGGAGATGCCTCAGCTGCAGCGCATGGTGCTAAACGATGCCCGCTGCACCATCGACTCGCTGGTGGCCGATCAGCTGGAGATGGAGCTGCTTGGCAACTCGGACCTGAACATACTAAAGGGCTCGGTTCAAACGTTCAGCTACAAGGGGGCTGACAACTCGTCGGGATCTGCAGGTGAGCTGCTTAAGGTGGCAGCCTGGGACATCCGCCTAAGCGATAACGCTGACCTCGATGGGGTATCGCCCAACAGCAAGCTTAGCATGAGCGTTACCGGCAACGCCAACGTCAACCTTAAAGGTGGAAAAGAATAGCTTTTTACGAATACCCAAAATTTAGCTGCTAATACCATCAACAATGAAAGCACTTGTAACCAACCGAACCGACCGAGTAATGCTAGCCGTAACGGCATTCAGCGGTGTGATGTTTCTTGCCTGTGTTGGCCTGATGGCCTCCAACTATAGGCCGCTGCTGGGCAAGGATGCTCTAGCGCAGGATCTCAACAAGAAGGTTTACATGGAGCTAAGAACGGGCGCCAGTGTGGTGAAGGCTCAAATGGGTGGGTTGCCTGATATGATTGGCGAATCGTTCAGCACGTTTGGCTCTAGCCGAACAATGATTCCCAACTTCGATCTCGCAGTTCCGGTGCAAGGCTTGATTAACGTAGGCCGTAGCCTGATTAGCAGCGAGAGGTAGGGCCGTTAGTGTAAAATAGCAAGGCACAAGTAGCAAAACATCGTTCTGCAAAATGGCTTGTGTAAAGAATATATCCTGATTGAAAACGTGGTTGTTTTAGCAAATCAGAAATTTGGTTGACGAAAAAGCGCCCCTAAAAGGCGCTTTTTCATTTGTTGAGACGCGTTTCAAACGCATTTCAACAATGTGCTACCGGTAAGCCTTGCCCACGAGCAAAAGGTCGGCAAGGGCGATAGCCGTAGCGGCCTCGAGCACCACGGGTACGCGCAGGGCGATACAGGCGTCGTGGCGACCCTTAATCACCAGTTCCTCCACTTGGCCCGTTTCGCGGTTGAGGGTCTGCTGCGCTACCCCAATGCTCGATGTTGGCTTTATCGCTACCCTAAACACCAGCTCGTTCCCGTTGCTGATGCCCCCGTTGATGCCCCCCGCATTGTTCGACGAGGTTCTTCCATCGGGGGTGATGATTGCATCGTTATGCTCGCTGCCGCGCATCGTGGCGGCGGCAAAGCCCGAGCCAAACTCAATGCCCTTGGTGGCGGGTATGGCAAATACGATGTGCGATATGGCCGACTCCACCGAGTCGAAGAAGGGTTCGCCCCAGCCTACGGGAAGCCCCGTAGCGCGGCACTCCACCACGCCCCCTACCGAGTCGTGCGCCGCCACCACCTCGTCGATCACCGCATCGATGTCGGTACGCCCGCCCACCGATAGCAGCTTCGCGCTGATGGTAACGCCCTCAACTATCTTCTTGGCGATAGCTCCTGCGGCAACTAGGCCAAGGGTAACGCGCCCCGAGAAGTGCCCACCGCCGCGGTAGTCCTGGTATCCCTTGTACTTCTCCTGCGCCACGTAGTCCGCATGGCCTGGGCGGGGCGAGGTTACAAGGTTCGAGTAGTCTTTGGAGATGGTGTTGGTATTTCTGAATATGATGGTGATGGGCGCACCCGTAGTATGGCCGTTGAACACGCCCGAGATGATTTCTGGCATATCCTCCTCGCTGCGGGGCGTAGTACCCTTGGCGCCGCTCTTACGGCGGGCAAGGTCGGCCATCAGGTCGGCCTCCGCGAGGGCAATCCCCGCCGGGCATCCGTCGATGTTGATACCCACCGAGGCGCCGTGCGACTCGCCAAATATGGTAACCCTAAAAAGTCTTCCAAATGAGTTCATATCTTTTTTAGATGTTAGATATTAGACGTTAGATTTTAGACACAAGACACAAGTATCACGACACACGACTGAAAGATGAGGAATAAAAGTCTTTATGCACTTTGTGCTATCCTTTGTGCCCTTTGTGTTTAAAACATTATCTGTAAAAATCAGCTTCACCAGTAAAATCAGTGTTCTAGCACGTTTTCCAGATGCTCCCAAAACTCCGGATACGATTTGGCAACGCATTCCGGCGTGGTGATACCAATCTGTCCCGATGCGATAAGCGCCAGCGTTGCCGCAGCCATCGCCATGCGGTGGTCGTTGTACGACTCCATGGTGCAGGACTTGGGCGTTGCTCCCTTGATGTACATCTCGTCGCCCTCAATTACCACCGAGATGCCCGCCTTGGCAAATTCGTTCTGGATGGCCATAGCGCGGTTGCTCTCCTTATGGGTTAAGCGCGATACGCCCTTAAGCAGCGTTGTTCCCTTGCAGGCTGCTGCCAGCACGGCAAGCGGAGGGAAGAGGTCGGGGCAGTTGGTGGCATCGAACGAGAAGGCTTTTAGTGGTGATTTCTCCACCTCGAAGAAGCCGTTGCCCTCGGTAATTCGTCCTCCGGCCAGCTTAATTGCCGTAACAATCTCCTTATCTGCCTGCTTGGAGGCTGACGATATATTTTCTACCCGTAGCTTACCCGCAATTACCCCTGCAACCAGGAAGAATGCCGCTCCGCTCCAATCGCCCTCGGCGCGAAGCTCGTAGGGCTTGTACTGTTGATTTGCCTTCACGCGGAAGTGCTGGTAGCTGTTATTCTCCACCTCCACGCCAAACTGCAGCATCACCTCAATGGTTATATCGATGTAGGGGCGGCTCTTGAGGTTGGCTACGTTGAGGGTTACATCCTGCTTGGCAAGCGGGGCCGCCATTAGCAGTCCGGTAAGTATTTGTGAACTTAGTGATCCATCGATGTTGGCTGTACCGCCCATCATTGGTCCTTGAACGGTTATAGGAAGCAGCCCGTTGGTGGTTTGGCACGTTGCCCCTAGCTGGTTGATGGCCTCCTCCAATCCGCCCATCGGACGGGTGGTAAGCGAGCCATGTCCTGTTAGCGTTTGCTTTGTAGCCAACGTCGAAACGATAGGGGTGAACATGCGGATGCTTAAGCCCGCTTCGCCGCATGACAGCTCCGTGCTGCTCGGACGAAAATCACCCGTAATGGTCCACCTGTTGGGCTCCTCAACCACCGTTGCGCCCAGCTGACGGGCCATGTTGAGCGCCGCCAAGCAGTCGTTGCAGGTGCTGGGGTTATGGATGATGGAGGTGCCCCGCGCCAGCATGGCCGCAGCCACGGCACGCTGCACCACGCTTTTTGATGCGGGGATGCATACGGTTCCCTTAACTTCCGAAGGCCTTACTTCTTTCATCTTTATAGATTTCTTCAACCTCGTTGGTGCCCAAGGTGGGGGTGTAAATCACCAAGTCGGGTTGGTGTAGGTTTATGATGCTTTCTGCTTTATGTTTTGGTGCAGCCCAAAGTTCTTCGCTGATTTGCTGCGGTTCATCCACGTTGCAGATGGCTACAGCCTTGATGTTGGTGTTGCGGGGTTGCTTCAGCGCTTGGTCCATCACCTCTACCGATGGCGTTGTGCCAAAGATATGCTCGTATGCCTTTACCGCCTGATGTAGCAGCCACTGGCTACCGTCTACTATTGGATTGCCGTTCTTTTTTGCCATCTCTACCAGCGCCGATGCGTGGTAGTTGGCGTCGAACACCCAAAGCCCTTTAGGTAGATGGTTGATTGGAATCTTTGCCGAAGGTATTAGCACTGATACGAATAGTTCTGCATCGGCAATGAGTATTGGCAGCTCTTCTAACCTTCCCATTCTGCAGCCTAGCTTGCGCGATACCTCTACAGCCTTTGATGCTGTCCGGTTTACAAGGGTAACATCGGCACCTTCTTTTACTAGACCATAGGCAACAGCTTTTCCGGCTCCGCCCAACCCGAGAAGTACCACTTTCAATCCTTTTAAAGATAGCCCGCTCTGCTTAATGGCCTGCGTTGCGCCGTACCAGTCGGTGTTGTAGGCGGTAAGGCGACCGCTGTTGTTGACAAGCGTGTTGGCGCCGCCAATTAGCGATACCTCCTCCGATTGCTCATCAACAAAAGGAAGAACCTCCTCCTTAAAGGGTGCGGTGATATTGGCCCCGGCAAGGTTCAGGTGGCGTGCTGCCTCGGCAACATCTTTGCCCGACTGCACCCTGATACGCGTATATAAGCCGCTGTCGCCTAAGAGCGCGTTAAACATCAGCGGACTTTTGCTGTGTAGGATGGGGTTGCCAAAAACGGCCAACAGCTTACTCTTCATGGCCTATAGCATTATAGATGATCTCCATTTCGGTATTGGTTAACTGACCGGGTGCGGTGGCTGCCCCTTCGGGAGCCGCAAAGGTAAATGGCGCTCCCAGTAACGGGATTGCCACACGGGTTACCTTTCCTGCTTCGCCCATTGCCAGTGCTACCATCGGCTTTATCGGATTCTCGTAGAGCGATAGGATGCGCGCCGCATCGGCAGCGCTGTTGGCCATGGTTGCCAGCTTCAGGATGTCGGCACCATCGTCCATCATCTCCACCATCATGCTCTGCAGGGTTTCCTTGTCGGGCGTGTCGGTGTAGTTGTGGTACGATACGATAACCTTGCAACCCTTGGCGTGAGCTCCCTCCACCATCTCCTTTTTGAAAGAAGATGGCGCCTCCACCTCCATGTCAACGTAGGCTGCACCACTTTCGATGGCGGTTAGCAGCAGCTCGCGCTGTGCCTCTATGCCCATCGTGTCGGGGCGACAGGTGGCGATGAGGTTGGGGTGCGAGCGGAATACCGCGGCTACCTCATCCTTGGTAAGCCCCAGCAGGTCGATGCGGATCTCGGCCATCTGGGTGGCCTTTAGCCTTTCGAGTAGCTCGTTTAGGGCGATGCTTCCGTAGCTGATGCAGATCATAGCGCAGCCTCCATCTTTTTATAGCAATCCTGCAGCTCGGTGGTGCTAAGCGGCTCCACGCGCGTGCTGCCGATGCCCTCCATCAGCACAAAGTGAATGGTAGATTTCTCCTTCTTCTTATCCTTTAGCATGTAGGTAAAGGCGGTTGCCCTATCGAACGATGCCGATGTGGGCAACTGCAGCTTTTCGAGCAGAGCCTTGAGCCGCTTCACCTCGTCGGCGCTCATCAATCCTTTTTGCGCCGACAGCTGCGCGGCGAACATCATCCCGATGCTTACCGCTTCGCCATGGGGCAGGTGGGTGAGCTTCTCGACGGCATGCCCCCAGGTGTGCCCGAGGTTGAGCTTGCGGCGTTCGCCCTTTTCGCGCTCATCCATCGACACAATATTAGCCTTTATGCGAACTGAGTTCTCCACTACGCGGTTGATGGCCTCGGCGTCGCGGGCCAGCAGCTTGTCGCTGTTCTGCTCGATATAGGTGAACATCGCGGCATCGGCAATGAGGGTGTGCTTAACCACCTCGGCAAGGCCGCTGCGGTAGTCGCGCTCGTCGAGGGTGAGGAGCATCTGCGGGTCGCAGATCACGAACTCGGGCTGGTTGAAGCATCCCACGATATTCTTAAAGCCTTCGAGGTTTACCCCGTTCTTGCCGCCAACGCTGGCATCGACCTGCGATAGAAGCGTCGTAGAAACGAAGCCGAAGCGCACGCCGCGCATGAAGGTGGAGGCTACGAAGCCCGCCACGTCGCACACGATGCCGCCGCCAACGGCTAGGATAAACGAGCTGCGGTCGGCGTCGTTGTCGAGCAGCCAGCGGTAGATCTGCTCCACCGTTTGCAGCGTCTTGTTGCCCTCGCCCTGCCCGATGGTAAAGGTCGGGTAGCCCTCGAAGTGTTTCCCGTAAAGGCTCTTCACCTTATCGTCGGTTAGCACAAACACCCCCTGCGAGGGGAGGTGCTTGGCGATATTCGTGATGGATTCGCCGACAAGGATCGACGAATCGGCGTAGGTGCCCTTAACTTTTACCTCTACCATTTTCCTTTAGTCTCTGGTTACGTTAATCTGATGGTTGATGGACTCCTCGTGGATCGACTGGAAGATTTCGGAGATACACTTATCGCTTAATCCCTTGCCAGCCCCCTTCTCAACCATCTTGTTGATGATGTCGCTCCAACGGGCCGTCTGCAGGATGCTCACGTTGTTTTCCTTCTTGCAGAGACCGATCTTCTCGGCGATCTTCATGCGGGCTTCCAGGATGTTTAGTATCTGGTCGTCGTACATGTCGATCTGCGAGCGGAGCTCATCTAAGGTACGAATAAATTTCTCATCGCTGGTGTGCTCGGTTTTTATCTTCAAACCGCTGAGGATTTCACCCAGTCGGGTAGGGGTAACCTGCTGCTTGGCGTCGCTCCATGCCTCGTCGGGGTTGCAATGGCTCTCGATCATCAACCCATCAAGGTTGAAATCCATGGCGCGCTGCGCGATGTCGGCAATCATGGTGCGGTTTCCGCAGATGTGGCTGGGGTCGCCAATGATGGGGAGATTCGGGTGGATGCGCTTCAGCTCGATGGGCACCTGCCAGTGTGGGGTGTTGCGCAGGTCGCTCTTGCCCCAAGTGGAGAAGCCGCGGTGGATGGCGCCCAGCTTGCGGATGCCAGCCGCGTAGATACGGTTGATACCTCCATCCCACAGCTCGAGGTCGGGGCTAAGCGGGTTCTTTACCAGCACGGGGATGTCGACGCCCTGAAGCGCCTCGGCGATCTCCTGCATGGCGAAGGGGTTGGCCGTGGTGCGGGCGCCAATCCAGATGAGGTCGACGCCGTACTTGATGGCCTCGAACACGTGCTTCACCGAGCCTACCTCGGTGGCCACGGGCATGCCGGTCTCCTTCTTTACCTCGCGAAGCCACTCTAAGCCGATGCTGCCCACTCCCTCGAAGTTGTTGGGGAAGGTGCGGGGCTTCCAGATGCCTGCGCGGAAGATGTCTACCTGGCCAAGGACTTTAATCTCCTTGGCGGTTTGCATCAGCTGTTCGGGACTCTCGGCGCTGCAAGGTCCTGCGATAATTAGCGGTCTCTTGATTCCTGGTAACCATTCCGACATCGGAATCAAATCTTTAAGCTCGTTTGCTGCCATTGTATGATGTTTTTGTTTTGTTTCGTTACTTTTTTAAGACTCTAGATATTAGACGTTAGATGCTAGATGTCTTCGCGTAAACCTGACAGGTTTTCAAAACCTGTCAGGTTTAGCATCAAGTCCGGCGACGCTTCCTCAGCTCCAGCGATATTTCCTCAAGTCCGGTAGCCCAATCTTACAACCCGGTGAGCAAATCTTACGTTCGGCAGAGCAATCTTATGGTTCGGCGAAGCAATCTTACGACTCGGCGGACAAATCTTACGCCCGGTGAAGCAATCTTACGACTGGGCGAGCCAATCTTAGCTCCGGTGGAGTAATCTTATGCTCCGGTGAGCCAATCTTTGGGTCGTAAACCTGTCAGGTTTAGCCGAAAGGTAGAGACATTGCAGTGCAACGTCTCTACGTAAATCCTGCGTATCAGCCTAGATTCTCAAAGTGACTGCTTCTGAAATTCTCTTTGTCTAACTTCCCCGCTAAGGCGGGATGTCGCTTTGCTCCACTTCCGTTTAACTCCCGAATAACTTCGGTATAACTTCCGTTTAACTTCCGTTTAACTTCCGTTTAACTCCTCTTCTCCAGTACCCCCCTAATTCGGTTGGCCTCGCGCATCAGTTCCTTTAGCCCCTCCTCGTCGCGGTTAAGGATGCGCTCCTTAAACTTGTTGAGGTTGTCGATGTAGCTGTCGAGCGCCTCCAGCAGGTGCTCCGAGTTTTCGAGCATGATGGGCGCCCACATCTCGGGCGAGCTCTTTGCCAGTCGAACCGTCGAGGCGAAACCGCTGCCGGCCATGTCGAAGATCGAGCGCTCGTCCTTCTCGATGTCGAGCACCGTTAGCCCCAGCGTAAACGACGATAGGTGCGAGATGTGCGAGACGTAGGCTAGGTGCTTGTCGTGCTCGTCGGAGTCGATGCGCTTGAGCTCCATGCCCAGCTGCACGAATAGGTCCTCCACGCAGTCTACAGCATCGGGGGCGCTCTTCTCCCTATCGCAGATGATGCCCAGCTTGCGGTAGAAAAGGCCGCTGTGCGCTGCCGATGGTCCGCTGTACTCGGTTCCTGCAATGGGGTGGGCGGCAACAAATCGCTCGCGTCGTGGATGCCCTTCCAGCGCCTTGCAGATACTTTTTTTGGTCGAGCCAACATCAAAGATAACGCCATTTGCTGGAAGATGCTGCAGCGCTTCCTTAATAACGGCTGGTGTTGCCCCTACGGGTACGGCAACCACCACCACGTCCGACTGCGCCACGGCCTGATCGAGCGGTAGGCATTGCTCCACCAGCCCAAGGTCCATGGCCTCGCGCTGGTGAAAGGGGTTGGCATCGACGCCTAGCACCCGATGCCCCATGTGCTTAAAGTCGAGGGCCATCGATCCTCCAATTAAGCCTAGTCCTATAATGGTAATGTTCATTCTTGTTTTCTTTTTGAAGTCGTAATTCAAAGAATGGCGACTTTTAATTTCCTGCAATGCCTGTTCAGGGCGATTCCCCTCCTTCTCAAGGAGGGGTGCCCGTAGGGCGGGGTGGTTGGTCAATTTATAATTTCGAGAGTCAACCACCCCCGGCTGCGCTGACCCCTCCTTAAAAAGGAGGGGAGTCGCGTTGATATAACTTTGTGCGGTTATAAGAACACTTCTGTACTACTATTCCTCTAGCTTATACGTGCTAAGTATATCGGCGGCCTCCTTTAAGGTTGCCTTATCAGCGCAGAGCGAGATGCGCAGGAATCGGCTGCCGTTCGATCCGAAGATCGACCCCGGCGTGATGAAGATGCCCTTTTGGTAGAGGATCTTGTCGGCCATCGCCTCGGCGCTCTCCACGCTGTCGGGGATTTTTATCCAGAGAAACATCCCCGAATGTTCCTTGGGCAGCTTGCAGCCTATCTTTCGGGCAATATCCTCGGCTAGCACCAGCCTTTTGGCGTACTCGGCATTGATGCTGTCGAACCAATCCTGATCGGCGCTCAGTGCAGCAGCAGCGGCCATCTGTATGGGTAGGGCCATCCCCGAGTCCATGTTGCTCTTAAAGGTGAGCACCGCGCTGAGGTGCTCGGCGCTGCCAGCCAGCATCCCCACGCGCCATCCGGCCATGTTGTGCGACTTGCTCAGCGAGTTGAGCTCCAGCGCCACCTCTTTGGCTCCTTCAACGGCCATCAGGCTTAGCGGCTCCTTGTTTAGGATGAAGCTGTAGGGGTTGTCGTGGCAGATGAGGATTTGGTGCTTTCTGCCGAACGCCACCAGCTGCTCGAACAGCTCCCTCGTAGCCTTTGCGCCCGTTGGCATGTGGGGGTAGTTCACCCACATTATCTTTACTTTTGAAAGATCGCGCTGCTCTATCTCCTCGAAGTTGGGGTGAAACCCGTTCTCCTCGGTAAGGTTGTACTCCACCGGGATACCGCCTGCCAGCTTGGTTGCCGAGGTGTAGGTGGGGTAGCCAGGGTTGGGAACCAGCACCTCATCGCCCTCGTCGAGGAAGGCCATGGAGATGTGCATGATGCCCTCCTTCGATCCCGTTAGTGGAAGAATCTCGTTGGCTGGGTTTAGCGTCACGCCGTAATATCGGTGGTAGAAATCGGCAAAAGCCTGGCGAAGAATGGGGCTGCCAATGTAGCTCTGGTAGCCGTGAACACCGCTCTTTCGGCTGGTTTCACAAACGCCCTCAACCATTGCGGTCGATGGCTGCAGGTCGGGGTTGCCAATGCCTAGGTTGATGACCTTCGTGCCGTTGGCCCTCATCTGGTCAATCTCCTTTAGCTTCTTCGAGAAGTAGTACTCGCTTACCTTCCCAATTCTACTCGATGGTTTTACGTGCATGGTATTGCTATTGCTTATAAATTAAAATATTTCTGATCCAGCTTGGTATTCGCCCAGCACCTTAAAGTAGGTGGCTGTTTCGTTGAGCGTCTTAACGGCCTGTAGGTACTGCATGTAGCTATCGTACACAAGGTCGGCATGGAAGATGTACTCCCACTTTGCCCCAACCTTGGGGAGCGAGTGGAGCATGGTAAGGTCTACGCCGCAGTCGGCAATGTCCTTGAGGATGGCTGCCAGCGCACCAGGCTCGTGCTTGGCCGAAAAGCAGATGCTTGCCTTGTTGGAGGTGGTGTTGCGTATCTTTCCATCCTTTTTTGTAAGGATGAGGAAACGGGTGTAGTTCTCCTTGTTCGATTCTATTTCGGGAGCAAGGATGTTAAGCCCGAACAGCTCGGCAGCCAGCGACGAGCCAATGGCCGCCTTCCCTCTGATTTCACCCTCCGATATCTTACGTGCGCTAAGGGCGGTATCTTCCGACTCGATGATCTTCCACTCGGGATGCTCTCCCAAGAAATCGGTACACTGCTGTATGGCCATGGGGTGCGATTCCACCTCTTTTATGGACTCTAAGGTTTCGCCCGGTAGGGCTAGCAAGTTCTGTACGATGCGCAGGTAAACCTCGCCAACAATCTGTAGCTCCGAGTTGCGGAGCAGCGCGTAGTTTGGAAGGATACCTCCTGCAACGGAGTTTTCGATGGCCATAAGAGCGGCATCAACCTTTTCCGATTCGGTTGCAGCAACCAGCTCGCGGAATGTTAGGCACTCTACAGGGATGATATCGTTACCAAGGGTTTCTCTTGCGGCAATCTCGTGGAAAGCTCCTCTTACTCCCTGTATGGCTACTCTCAATGGCGATTCGTACTCTAGTGTCATTTGTTTTTGTCTTTTTGGTCGGATATAAAAAAGGCCCCATTTGTGATGGGGCCTTTATGTTCGTTGTTGTCGTATACAATCTAGTACGCACATAAAAACCCCCGCTTTTCCCAGTAGTAATAGAAAAAGTAGAGATACGAAGCGCTAAATAGCGAACGTAACCGCATCTGCTGCTCTGCCCTCGTTGTTTCTATGGTGTGTGCTGTTTTCATTCTGATATTATGGTAAAAAAAAGAGCCCCATTTCTGGGGCTCGTCTATTCTCGTGTTGTTGTTTACATTCGCGCAATAGTCAAGCCCCCTCTTTCGTAAAAAAAGAAGTAATAAAAAAAGTAAAACCAATTTGTTACTTGTAGGGACTTCATCTCTTTGTTTGTTTTGACGAATGCAATATTAGTTGTTTCTGCTTACCGATGTTCGGTTATGCGTTGTTTTATAACCATCCTTAACGGTAAATAGATTGCTGTAAGATTCTTGTGAACTACTAAAAAGGATGTGTTTTTGGGGTATTGTTACTTGCGATAAACTTTAAAGAATGGCTAGGTTTCAAATTAGAAGAAGATAAACCTTTAATCAAATATTTTGTAAGAATGAATTCTTATAGAAAGAAAGAGGCGAAAAGGTCTATGAGAACCTCTTCGCCTATGCAAAATGGAGTGTATGGCTATGCTAAAAGAATATTTCCGTATAGATGTCGCTACCTTTTATTCCTTGCGACTGAAGAATGGAAATAGCATCCTCAATCATCTGATTATTTCCGCAGAGGTAGCAGAGCGTACCTTGCTCAACTGGGTTGGCTTTAAGGTAATCGGTGACTCTTCCATAAAAATCTCCCGATTTGTCACGCGAGGTACAGGCAACATACCTTTCTTTTGGATATTCTTCCATCTCATACCTGTCGCTCCCGTTTCTTACCCCGTGAATTAGCTTATAATCGAGGTTCGGATGCGACTTGATGAAGCTATGGAATGGCGATATTCCAGTTCCCGATGCTATGAAAAGGAACTTCTTAGATTCAACGTCGTTAGGTTTTACCCTAAAGTGGCCCCAAGGTCCTTCAATAAGCACCTTATCACCGGGTTTAAGATGATGTAGCTTAACGGATACTATTCCGTCATCAACCTCCTTTATAAGAAAGTCTAGCGTTTCGTTGTTTTCTCCACTGTAAATGGAGTAGTGGCGAGCCTGAATATCGCCCGGAATGTTAAGCGAAAAATATTGTCCACTTCTAAATGTTACGTCCTTCTTTTCGAGCCTTAGAATGTAGGTTGCATTAGGTAGTTCATCTACCCTTACCACCTGATGCTGCTTTTCTATCTCCTCTACATTTACTTCAATAGTTTCACTTATCAGTTTGGTGATTTGCATTGCATCTATTGGGTTGCTTACGAGTAGTAATGGCTTTTTCTTGTTTTTACTTTTACATCCGCAGCTCTTTACTTCAATAATGGTATCGGCGGCTGCATTCGATTTACATGAGCATTTACCCATATCTTTCCTCTCTTTTTTGGTTTTGTGGTGGAAAAACATTGATCAAGGACAAATGTTTTCGCTTTAGCTTTTAAAAAGAAAAAGGCTTTCGGAAAGAAAGCCTTAAAAGAGAACCTATACCTTGGCAAGTTTGCTCAGAATCTTTTGGGGTAGCTTGTGTAGCTGCCTGATGTGTAAGGCTGAGCCAACCATTACCAATCCGAGTAAAATAAAAGCGTAGGAGGTTAGTGTTACTAAGTTTGCTATCCCCACAACGGGATTAATCACAACAAAGATTCCTAGAACGGCAGCTGCAATAAAAAATGCGAGCATCCACCACCAAACTTTTAGCCCGTATTCTTTTAGGTCGATGGAAAAGCTAACTCCGTTTATGCCTTTAAATATAAGCCAGAGCCCAACAAAATAGGGGAGTAATTCGGCAGAAATGATATTCCGAGAAATCAAGATTAGACCTACAATAAGGTCGAAAGCCCCATTTGATAGGTACCATCCCCAGCCGGCTAGCAGTTTGCTATTACTTATGGCATAGTAGAGTTGTGCGGTGCCTTCGGCAATAAGAATTATGGCAAATAAAAGGTAAAGCGAAAAGAACGAGGCCTCGGGTGTTTGGTGGGTCTCTAAACCAAAACCAATAAAGGTTAACCCTACAAATATGTGTATCCACCAATTTTTCACTGCCTTCACGAGCCTTTTTTGTGGGAGTAACTTCATCTTTTACGGTTTAGTTTGACAGTTATCAATGTCATCCTCAATTATGGAGAACGTGACTAGTTTTCAACAATGTTTTTTGTTTGATGTTCTAATCCCTCTTTATTTTAAGATTGCTAGCCTTTATATGTAGATAGGTAATTCATAAATGATATTGGGTGTATTTACTATTTTTGTTTGTTTTTATGCTTTGCGATAATATATGGATAAATAATCACTAGATGAACGATTTTAATTCAAGAGCAGCCGAATGGGATACACCTCAGAGGGTAAAACTAGCGCAGCGTGTTGCTGCTGCCATCGAAGGTGTTGTGGCGCTGAATCCCTCGATGGATGCAATGGAATATGGATGTGGAACTGGCTTGGTCGGTTTGCCGCTAATCGATAAGGTTGGGACAATAACATTTGTAGATACTTCTGAGGGAATGCTGGAGGTGCTTTCCTCAAAAATTGGAAAGGAACAACAGGGGAAAGCAAAGGTTTGTAACGTAGATCTTTCAGTAGGTGCTTCTTTTGATGGATCTTTCGATCTTATATTTTCGTCAATGACCTTGCATCACATTTCCGATTATGCCGCTATTATATCCCGCTTTTCCAGACTCCTTAAACCTCAAGGTAAGTTGGCAATAATCGATCTGGTTTCCGAGGACGGCTCTTTCCATGGCGAAGGTTTCGACGGTCACAAAGGCTTTGACCTCGCTCAGTTAACTCAAGCAATTGAAGCCTCAGGCTTAACGGTAATCCATTTGAATGTGTTTATGGAAATAAAGAGGGACAACGGACTAAACTATCCACTATTCATTATAGTTGGAGAGAATTAAGTTAGCGGCAGTATTTCCCGAAAGTATCCATCACGCTTTCGACGTACGATTTTGATACAGGGATGTCTTGAGCATTAGGAATGTCAAGTTCAAGCCTGAGGCCATCCTTATCCTTTCGGATAATTCTAACCTTTTCGAAGTTTACGATGTAGGAACGGTGGCAGCGCACCATTTCGGAGTTGGCAAACATTTCCTCCAACCTTTTTAGAGAGTTACGAAGCATAAATTTCGAAACCTTACCCTTATTAAAGTAGTGGATGTTTACGTAGTTATCGGCAGCTTCTATATAGATGAGATTTTCTGTTTTTAGAGATAGCCTTAGCACGCCTTTTTCGTCGTGAAAGGCAACCAATTTTGAGGCATCAAAAGAGGTCTCTCCCTGAATAAGCGCTTCTAGTTTGTCCTTGTTCTCTTTCCACGAGAAGTAAAGCCATAGCACCGAATAGGGCAGTAATATAATAAGAGCTGTGTTTTGAACAGAGATTGTGGCTAAATCTATAAAATTGCGCTTTTCGTGAAGGATTACAGACTCGTAAAGCGTATAGAATAGAGACATAAAAATAATCTCAGCTAGAATCCAAAGTAGGTATTGCCAAAGTAAAAGCGTTCTTTTTTTGCTTATCTGGTACATTAAAACCCTACTTATAACCACAACTAGCACTCCTGTTAGAATTACTAGGCTAGAATAGAAGAATAGTTCTAAGGGGGTTACATTATACCATGTTTCTACTCCAAAAGGGGAGTAAATATTGATGAATACAAGGGCAAATGCAGCGGTAAAGAATATCAGTCTGACAATATTCCCTTTGTTGGTAATGTAGTTTGGTATTGGTTTTTGAATGTCTACCATTTTCTGCTTTTCTCTTGTTGAACAAATGTAGTTTTTCTCTCGAATAAATACAAAAAGGAGTATTGATAGCTTTGGGACTTTTGTGATTTCACCCCACATTTGGCATTTTTGCCCCTAAATAATAAATTTTACCCCATCGGATTTGCTCTTGACCCATAAAATTGGACGACTAGTAATCTCGCTTTAATTTTGCAATCAATAAACTAATCGTCAGCAATATGGGATACATGAGTGCTTTGGATGATTTTAAGAAAATAGATGTTTTAGCTAGCGGAAGCGTTGATTTTCCTACTGCTGATTTGAAAATTCGCACCCTAAACTTTCATTCGAATAAGGTTGAACGCTTTCGTCTGCCAAATCATCCAGACGTTTTGGTTAGTTCTTGTTGGGAAAATGAGGTTTTGTCGGATTTTGATGATATAAATATCAACTTTTCATATCCTGTTTTTTTACCTGAAGGAGAAAAGAGGTACGATAAGGTAATCGTTCTACTCCATGGGTTGAATGAGCGTACTTGGATGAAGTATATGCCTTGGGCCAATGAGTTGGCAAGGTCTACTAAAAGTGCGGTTCTTCTTTTCCCTATATCGTACCATATGAATAGGGCTCCTAAGGAATGGGCAGATCCTAGAGTTATGCTTGCAGTCCTAAACAGTGGACATCTAAGGTATGACAAGGCAAATAGTACTTCGTTTGTTAATGTAGCTTTAAGCCAGAGACTATTGTCCGATCCTTTACGTTTTTTTACCTCTGGATACCAGAGTGCAAATGATCTGGCAAATCTTTTGGAAGAAATAAAAATGGGGAAGGTTTCTTATATAAGCCCTAACGCTCAAGTTGACTTTTTTGCTTACTCTATAGGAGCATTTCTCTCCCAAATACTTTTTATTGCAAATCCTAACGATATTGTTTCTAACTCCAGGCTTTTCATGTTTTGCGGAGGCGCCTTCTTTAACGAAATGAACGGCGTTTCTAAGATGATTATGGATGAGCCATCCTTTAGTAAGATTTTCAACTACTACAATGATGAGTTTGAAAAGGAATCTGCTCGTCAAACACGGTTGGGATTATTTATAAAGGATAATCGATTTGCCATGGCCTTTCGTTCAATGCTCAACATGAACAGACTAAAGGATTTTCGTTGTGATATGCTCTCGAAATTTAAAGGACAAGTGTATGCCATCTCGCTTTTAAAAGATAAGGTGATATCACCTACTGGAGTATCATCCTTCTTTAGAAGCATTGGCAGTAAAAATATAGAGATGGTGGATTTTACTTTTCCCCACTCGCACGAACAACCGTTTCCAATTATTGGGAAGCCTACTATAAGCGATGCTGTAGATGGAGGCTTTAAACATGTCTTCAGACGGGCAGCCTGCTTTTTAGGCTAGTACCCAAAAAGAAGAGAGAATGGTGTGAACCATCCTCTCTTTTGTTTTTTAGTAAAGGGTCTATTCGTAAGATCCCATCTTAAGCATTCCAACCTCACGTTGGGTTAGGAAACGCCATCTTCCTCTTGGAAGACCTTTCTTGGTTAATCCTGCAAAGTAAACTCTATCTAGTTTTATTACTTTATATCCAATGGTGTCGAACAAGCGACGGATAATTCGATTCTTACCAGAGTGAATCTCAACGCCTACCTGAGACTTGTCGCTGCCGTCAACATAGCTAATGGCATCAGCATAAGCTACACCGTCATCAAGATCTACACCTGTAGCAATACGCTCCATATCCTCCTCGCTTATCCTTTTGTCAAGGAAAACGTGATAGATTTTTTTCTTATTGTAGGTAGGATGGGTAAGCGTTTTGGTAAGTTCTCCATCGTTGGTGAGAAGAAGAACGCCAGTGGTCGACTTATCTAGACGTCCAACCGGATAAACACGCTCGTTGCAGGCACCTTTGATGAGTTCCATTACTGTCTTTTCAGCATGTGGATCGTCAACCGAGGTTACATATCCCTTAGGCTTGTTAAGGATAAGATAAACCTTTTTTTCTCCCTTGATGATAGTTCCGTTAAACTGAACTTCGTCGCCCATTTTAATCTTTGTTCCAAGGGTTGTTACCACTTCTCCGTTCACAGTAATTTCACCGGCCAAAATGTGGTTGTCAGCCTCACGACGTGAACAAACGCCCGAGTTGGCGATGTACTTGTTTAGGCGAATTTCTGCTTCTGGATCAATTGGCTCTTCGATATACTTAGGGCCGAGTCCTGCACCAATTTTTGGACGATCAAACTCTTCTCCGCGGTTTTTACGTGGACGAAGGGTGCGGTTGCTGTTATCATTGCGGTCGTTGAAGCCTCCTCCGTAACTTTTTTTCTTTTCAAATGGAGAGTAAAATCCTCCACGATCATCGCGGTTGAAGCTGCGCTCGCGGTTGAATCCTCCACGCTCTCCGCCGCGGTCGTCACGGTTGAAGCTGCGCTCGCGGTTGAATCCTCCACGCTCTCCGCCGCGGTCGTCACGGTTGAAGCTGCGCTCGCGGTTGAATCCTCCACGCTCTCCGCCGCGGTCGTCACGGTTGAAGCTGCGCTCGCGGTTGAATCCTCCACGCTCTCCGCCGCGGTCGTCACGGTTGAAGCTGCGCTCGCGGTTGAATCCTCCACGCTCTCCGCCGCGGTCGTCACGGTTAAAGCTGCGCTCGCGGTTAAACCCTCCACGCTCTCCACGGTCGTCACGGTTGAAGCTGCGCTCGCGGTTAAACCCTCCACGCTCTCCACGGTCGTCGCGGTTGAAGCTGCGCTCGCGGTCAAAACTTCTTTCTCTGCTGTTACTAAAATCTACTTTCCTTTCAAATACCCCTCTGTTAGGATCGGAAATGGTTCTTTTAGGTTTTTCACTTTGCCTTTCATTGAAAGACTCGCCCGAATTGTTGTCGAAGCTTCCTCGCGTAGACTTCTCGGGACTTTCGTCGTAAAATTCATTTTCCATTCTGGTAGCGAATTAAGGTTGTTTATACTCGCATTCTCTGCGAAATCCTTAATTACAAAAATAGTGTTTTTTTTATGTGGAATGGAACACCTCCTTCCAAAATATATTCTATTAAGATATGTTAAGGGTAGATGGTCGGGAATAGGGTAAAGATGTCTTTGCTATATTTACCAATTCAAACTCTAACGCCGTTTTTATATTACTCTAACACGTTTACAATGGCATTAATAAAATCTATTTCTGGCATTAGAGGTACTATTGGAGGTACCCCAGGAAATGGTCTGAGCCCTATTGATGTAGTAAAGTTTACTGCAGCATATGCGCAATGGCTGAAAGAGTCGCTAAAGAAAAACGACCTTAAGGTTGTTGTAGGACGAGATGCTCGTATTTCGGGCCCTATGGTGAGCAACCTAGTAATTGGAACCCTGATGGGGAGTGGCATTAATGTAGTTAATGCCGATTTGGCAACAACTCCTACTGTAGAGCTTGCTGTCACTATGGAAAACGCGGATGGAGGTATAATCCTTACAGCAAGCCATAATCCGAAGCAGTGGAATGCTCTTAAGCTGCTTAATAGCCGAGGGGAATTTCTATCGGATGCAGATGGGAAGCGTATTCTTGCAATTGCAGAGAACGATGCGTTTAATTTTGCAGAGGTTGATGACTTAGGAGAGGTTAAGAATCAGCCTTCGTTTAATCAAAAGCATATAGATTCCGTTCTTGCTCTTAGCACAGTTGATGTTGACGCTGTTAGGAGCGCAAAGTTTAAGGTTGTAGTTGACGCTGTTAACTCAGTTGGTGGTGTGGTTATTCCTGAATTGCTCGAGAAAATGGGAGTTGAGGTGGTAAAACTATACTGCGTACCCAATGGCCAATTCCCTCATAATCCAGAACCTCTTCCAGAGCACTTGGTGGACATCGCGGAGCTGGTTGTAAAGGAAAAGGCAGATATGGGAATTGTTGTAGACCCTGATGTTGATAGACTTGCCTTTGTTTGCGAAGATGGATCTATGTTTGGAGAGGAGTATACTCTTGTTGCAGTTGCCGATTATCTGCTTTCTATCAAGAAAGGGAATGTAGTATCTAATCTTTCATCTTCGCGAGCACTTAAAGATATAGCCATTAAGCACGGTGTGGAATATGCCGCTTCGGCAGTTGGAGAGGTTAATGTTGTTGCCAAGATGAAGGAAGTCGGTGCTGTTATCGGCGGAGAGGGCAATGGAGGAGTTATCTATCCTGAAAGCCATTACGGTCGTGATGCTCTTGTTGGGGTTGCGCTATTCCTCACTCACCTGGCAAAAAGCGGGAAAACCTGCTTGGAACTTCGTAAAACATATCCATCTTACCATATCTCAAAGAATAAGATTGAACTTACACCTGCAATAGATGTTGATGATGTACTGCTTAAGATGAAAGGGAAGTATGCAGATTATCAAATTAATGACATCGACGGTGTTCGTATTGATATCGAAAATCGTTGGGTACACTTGCGTAAGTCGAATACTGAACCAATTATTCGAATTTACTCGGAAGCACCAACGGTTGCTGAAGCTGATGCTTTTGCAGGTCAGATTATTAGCGATATACGTAGTGTTTGCAATCTGTAGTTAAGCACAAATATAGGAGAGCCGGTGTGGCTCTCCTTCTCTTTTTGCCTAACCGTCTAAATTTGAATCAGAGTGAAGAAAAGTAGATTATTACTAGCCGTTGCACTAATAGTTGTTGGAGTTGCAGCCTATTTTACAATTACCTCAGATTTTTTTGCTAATAAGGAGTCGGAGTTGGTTGCAGTGAAGGAAGGTAATATTGATGTTACCATTGTGGCAAATGGCGAACTTGTTGCGAAAAGTTTTACTAGTGTAAAAGCCTCTTCTATATTTAGGTCCAAATCTGATGTTATCGGACAGATTCGGATAAAATCGATCGTTCCGGAAGGAAAAATGGTTAGGGCAGGGGAGGCTATTGCAACCCTTGACAGAGAGCCTATTGTAAATGCCATTAAGGCTGCAGAGAACGAGGCTTCTGATTTGAATGCGCAGGCACAGCGAGCACTTTCGGATACAGCTAACCAGCTTCGAGATGTGAGGTATAATCTTTCTACACTTCGCATTAATATGGAGATTAGTCAGATTAACATGGAACAGTCGTTTTATGATCCGCCTGCAGCACAAAAAAAGACGAAGCTAGAATTTGAAAAATCAAAAATAGCCTACGAGCAAGCATTGCAAAACTGCCTGCAACGGAAGGTCCAAATAGAGAATAACGCCATTTCGTTACAAGCAAGAGCAGAGAGTTCTGCAAAAAAAACGCATGAGTTGCGTAAATTTTTTGGAGCTATAGTCGTTCGTGCACCTCGGAGTGGTATTGTAACATACTATACCGATTTATCGGGAGCAAAACGCCAAGCAGGAAGTATTATAACACCTGAAGATCTAACAGTTGCTTTGATCCCCGATGCTTCTTCATTCTATTCGAAATTTGAACTCGCAGAGGAAGATCTTGCAAAGGTGAAGCCCCTGCAGGAGGCAAAGGTTCGGGTTGCATTGCTGGAGGATACCTCTTTTAGTGGTCGTATAGAGGAGATTTCGGGCCTACCTAAAATTGTAGAGGGGAAAAAGGTTTATACCGTAATGGTTAAAATTAGCGGCACATCGCCGATGCTGAGACCTATGATGACTACTATTAACGATCTTCGTTTAAGCACGCTAAGCAATGTTCTTTATCTCCCTAAAAAAGCGATTGTGGAGGAAAATGGTAAATTTTATGTTTTCACTGAAGATAGCAGGAAACAGGAGGTTGCTCTTGGAGGTGCTAATAGCGAGTTGGTGGCTATCGTAAATGGATTGAAAAAAGGGGAGCAGGTATTCCTAAATCGACCTACGAAGCCTAACCGCTTTACCCTAACCCAACTATAGTAATACGTCTATTTGCAAATACTTACATGAGGAGAGCAATTCTGATAATAGCCATTGCTGTGCTTTGTTTTCTGACATCGTATGGACAGAAAAAAAGTGAAAGCACGCATGAATTCGACTTGGAGAGCTATATTAATGCTGCACTAGAGCGGTCTAACGATGTGAAGAACGCCAAGAACAGCTACCTATTTGCTTATTGGGATTATCGCAGTTTCAAGGCAAGTTTTCTTCCTTCTTTAAATCTAAGCTCTACCATACCTTCCTTTAGTAACTCTATTTCTGAAGTCCTTCAGGGGGATGGAACAACCAAGTACATTACAAAGAATAGATTTGTAAATAGTTTGGCGCTATCGATAAACCAAAAGGTTGGACTTACCGGAGGTGCTTTCTCCATTGAATCTGCGTTAACTCGTAGCGATGACATTGAGCCGCAACGGCAAATTACATACAATTCGTTACCCATAAGCGTTACATATCAGCAAAACCTTTTTGGGGTAAACTGGTTGAAGTGGCAAAAAAAAATAGATCCTCTGCGTTATGAAGAAGCAAGGCGCAGCTACTTATACCAACGTGAAACGGTAATCATATCTTCTATTGAGCGCTTTTTTGATTTAGCAATTGCACAGCAAAACCTTAAGGTTGCCCGTGTCAATCTTAGTAATGCTGATACCCTTTACAAGATAGCCAAGGGACGCTTTCGTTTGGGGTCTATATCCGAGAGCGATGTGATGCAGATGGAACTCTCTAAGCTCAATGCTGAGATTGCATTAAGCGAGAGGTTGGTTGATTTAGAAAGCGCTCAGAACAGATTTCGATCGTACTTAGGGGTTAGCGAGAAGGGTGAAATAAAATTAAACGTTCCGTCTAAGGTTCCCGAAATGATTCTATCGTACGATAAGGTACTTGAGCAAGCCAGAAAGAATAATCCAGATATCGTGCGATTTAATAGGCAGGTGCTGGAAGCAGAGCGTTGGCTCGAGCAAAATAAGCGAGAAACAGGCTTAACGGCAAACTTTAGGGCAAAAGTGGGATTTAACCAAAACTCGGAAGATATTTTTGATGCTTATCGGGGAATTATACCATCCCAAACAGCATCTATTACCCTATCAATGCCTATAATTGACTGGGGCCAGCGTCGAGGAAAGATTAAAAATGCGCAGAGCAACCTCGACCTCGTAAAGGGTAAGGTAGATCAGTCGCAGATAGAGTTCGACCAAAATATATATGTAAAGGTGATGAACTTTAACCAAATGGGACAAAAGTTTCGGATTGCCGCTAAGTCGGATACGATTGCACAGATCCGTTACAAGGTTTCGATGGATCGCTTCATTGCCGGGAAAATTTCGGTACTAGATTTAAACGTTGCCCTTTCGGAGAAGGATGCTGCCAACAGAAATTTCATATCAACGTTGCGGGCGTTTTGGTGGTACTACTACGACTTACGGCGTGTAACGCTTTACGATTTCGAAAAGGGGAAAGAATTAGAGGCCGACTTCGAAAGCTTAATACGTTAAAAACATGCTGTTGAACTTAAAAAATAGGGGATATTATTAGAAATAGTATTCTATATTTGAACTGTGAATTTGTTAGCAGTGGTATGTGCTAACATTCTGAAAATGAAGAGAGGTTTTAATTAAATAATATTCAATTATGAAAATTACAGTTGTAGGTGCTGGTAATGTGGGTGCAACTTGCGCTCACGAGATTGCACGCAAAGATCTTTGCAACGAGGTTGTACTGGTTGATGTTCGCGAAGGCGTTGCTCAAGGCAAGGCTCTTGATATGTGGCAAACTGCACCTATTCAAGGATTCAGCACCCGTGTTACTGGGGTTCAGAAGGTTACGACAAAACTGCTGGCTCGGAAGTAGTTGTTATTACGGCAGGTCTTCCTCGCAAGCCCGGTATGAGCCGCGACGACTTAATCTCTACCAATGCTAAGATTGTAAAAGAGGTTACTGAGAACGTAATTAAGTATTCTCCAGAGGCTAAGATTATCGTAGTTTCGAATCCGCTAGATGTTATGACCTATGCTGCATTCCTTGCTGCTAAGGTTCCATCAAACCGCGTATTCGGTATGGCAGGTATTCTAGATACTGCTCGTTACAAAGCATTTATTGCTTCTGAGCTAAACGTTTCTCCTATCGGAATCGAGGCCCTTCTTCTTGGCGGTCACGGTGATACCATGGTTCCACTACCAAACTATACTTCAGTTAGCGGTATTCCAGTACGCCAGCTTATCCCAGAAGATCGTCTTCAAGAGATTATCAAGCGTACCCAAAACGGTGGCGGCGAGATCGTAGCTCTTCAAGGAACTTCAGCTTGGTATGCTCCTGGTACTGCTGCTGCTCAAATGGTAGAAGCTATCGTACGCGATACCAAGTCGGTATACCCAGTTTGCGCTATGCTTAACGGTGAGTACGGCATGAAGGATATCGCTCTTGGTGTTCCAGTTGTTCTTGGTAAGAATGGTATCGAGAAGATCATCGACCTTAAGCTTACAGAGGAAGAGAAAGTTCTTCTTGAAACTAGCGCTAAGGCTGTTAAGAATGTAATGAACGTTCTTGATGACATGAAGATGTTCTAATCTGATCATACAATCATAAAGGGAAGTCGCTCCATTTGGTGCGACTTTTTTTATTTTTGTTCGGACGTGCTTTGTTGTGCCGTTTATAGGTAAAAAGGAAGTGCAACAATGTGCATAACGAGGTGTCTATTTTTATTCAATCCTCGTTTTTTTCAGCAACGCTATCGCTTTGGGAATCTTTTCGGACGTATTTTTACGACGATTAAAGTTTAATCATCTTAAACCTCAGCTTATGTTGAAACATCTAAGACTGCTACTTATCGCGCTATTAGTCGTTCCTGTAGGAATAAACCTTCAGGCTCAGAAAAAGGTAGCCAAATGCGCCCCTATTGCGGTGCCAACACCACCTCGTCCTGCCGGACAGCAGGATGTTATCCAGCTGCGTTGTGCTCCAATTCCAACCGTTCGTGTTGCGTTTATCGGATTGGGAATGCGTGGGCCTGGAGCTGTAAGTCGTATGACAAATATACCTGGCGTTGAAATTGTCGCTCTTTGCGACGTGTTGGAAAAGAACACCAAAAGGGTAAACGAGATGCTCGTTAAAAAGGGACTTCCTAAAGCACAGGAGTTTTATGGAGATACCTCTGTTTGGCGTAAAGTTACGGCGCTTCCCAACGTAGACCTTGTTTACATTGCTACCGATTGGAAGCATCATGCTGTTATTGGCGTTCAGGCTATGAAAGAAGGAAAGCACGTTGCTATTGAGGTGCCTGCCGCTATGACGATGCAAGAAATCTGGGATCTTATTAATACATCAGAAAAGACCCGTAAGCACTGTATGCAGCTCGAAAATTGTGTGTACGACTTCTTCGAGCTCACTACTCTTAACATGGCTCAGCAAGGGCTGTTTGGAGAGATTCTTCATGTTGAGGGTTCTTACATTCACAACTTAGAAGAGTTTTGGGGCGCTTACTGGAATAACTGGCGCTTGGACTACAACCGTAAACATCGTGGCGATATCTACGCTACTCATGGGATGGGGCCTGCTTGTCAGCTGCTAAACATTCACCGTGGCGATAAGATGAACTACCTCGTTTCGATGGATACTAAGGCTGTTTCTATTCCTGAGTATCTTAAGAGAACCACTGGCGAGGATGTTAAGGATTTCAAGAATGGCGATCATACCATGACGATGATTCGTACCGAAATGGGTAAAACCATCCAAATTCAGCACAACGTCGCTACCCCTCGTCCTTATAGCCGTATGTACCAGCTAACCGGAACTAAGGGATTTGCCAACAAGTACCCATTCGAAGGTTATGCTCTTTCTAAGGGTCAGGTGGGCTCGGATGTTACTCCAAATCATGAGAACTTAAGCGGTCACGACTTCGTTTCGGCTGATGTTAAGAAGGCCCTAATGGAGAAGTACAAGCACCCAATCCATAAACTTTTGGAGGAAAAAGCTAAGCAAGTTGGTGGTCATGGTGGTATGGACTTCATTATGGACTACCGCTTGATTTACTGCCTGCAAAACGGTCTTCCTTTAGATATGGATGTGTACGACCTTGCAGAGTGGTGCTGCCTTGCTCCGCTATCGGCTATATCATTAGAGAACAATTCGGCTCCTGTTGCAATTCCAGACTTTACAAGAGGCGGATGGAAAAAACTTAAAAAGCTAGAGTTTGCTCAGTAAGCTCCTTGGATAGATGGAAAAAGGCTGTTGTTCTAACACAACAGCCTTTTTTGTTGATATGTAGACTCTAAACGCTGGGGCTGATAGCCTCGCGTTGTATGTGATTGGTTAGCCTCTAGTAGGTATAACGAACAGAGGAATCTTTGTTTTGTGCAGTACCTTCTCGGTTACGCTGCCCACTAAAATTTTGTCGAGCCACCTCCGGCTGTGCGAGCCCATTACTATTACATCGGCACGAATTTCCTCTGCAACGCTCAGGATGGCATCGGCCGATTCTCCTTCGGCGATTATGGTTTGGATGCTGTCATCTCCTAGGTGCTCTTTTGATTTATCGAGGTAATTCTGCGTTTCCTTTTTTAGATCATCGGCAGAATAGACTTTGGTTAGGCCTGCATTCCCGAAATCGCCATACCCCATAACAGGGGTGTAAACGGTTGATGTGTAGTATTCCATGTTGGAGATGACGTGCATGAGAATAACATCGGCGTTCATCGTTTTTGCTAATGCATAGCCTGTTTCTGCAACCTTCTCTGCTGTTGGATCGTAGTCTAGCGCTATTAGCACCTTTTTCATTGTAATTTTTTTCATGACGGGTAAAATTTAGCAGTGATGTAAGCAGCGTAGCTCCTCGTCCGTTTGCCAGATGCACAAATTGTTGTTGGACCAACGAATGGGAATCTACTATTAACTACAAGTCTTTTAAGAATATGTTCATGGGGTTAAGCTAACTAGCTTGAAGGGCGATCTTTTATATTCTTTCAGCAATTACATGTACGGTTTGGATTAACAATGCTTATGTTTGTTGTGCTGTTGATTACATGATCAGTACGTTTGGCGTTAAGTATTGTAATTTTCGGGTATGTACCGTGCGTTTAAGAAAATGCGCAGTTTGATTGGAGGGTAAGTCCTTAATATGGGAATTAGCCATTAGAAAATGGGTGCGATACTACTAACCTTATGTTTATTGAGCAGAAGGTTTACTTACCAGCCTATGCATGGCATCGTGAAGCGATCGCTCTATGTCGCGAATGTCAATATCGTTTTTGTTGGTTGCAATGGATGTGACGAAGTCGCCATGAGGTCTTCCTTTGCGGTAGTCGGGCTCTTTGGGCGGGTGCTTTAGGTAACGCTCGAAGGTGGCGTTGGGCTCGGCAACGTTGAGCACGCCATGGTAGAATAGCTTATCCTTACTCCTATAAATTGATGAGCCCAAGACCTTTCGATCCTCGATGGTGATGTCGGAGATGCCCTTATGCGCCAAGTTCTCGACCCCAACGCGCTCGAGGGCGTTGGCAATGGTGGTGTTAATCTTCTTGAATGCCTCCAAGGGATTGGAGGTCGAATTCTGATGAAGGAGCACGGAAACGACAAGCGTCTTGGGCGTGAGCACAACCGTCTGTCCGCCCGATGGGCGCTTATGCACGGCGATTTGGTCGGCCAGCACGTACTCCTCGATGAGCGATTCCTCCGGCTTGTTACCTGCTCCTAAAACAATATAGGTATCCTGGGGATGCCAGATGTGGTAGCTGTCCCCGACACTTTCAAGGATGGAGATGTCGGGGAGGTTGTATTGGTGAATGGGGATCATTGATGGTTTATTTTCTTAGATAGAGTTGTAAGAGAATCTTGTATAGTTGGAAATTTCATCTACAACCACCCCCGGCTTCGCCGACCCCTCCTTGAAAAGGAGGGGAGATGCGTTGATTTAACTTAGGTGTGGATTCTTACAATTCCTGTTTAATTGTTTTTTTTACACCTTACTTGGACCTTCCAATTTTCCATCGTGCGATTTCTCCCGCTTTAGCGGGAGGTGCCCGAAGGGCGGGGTGGTTTAGTCCCAAACGCTGCGTTAGATTACTTGTGAATAGCCTTATCCACCGCCTCGAACCCCGCTTCCATAAAGATTTCCGATACAGAAGGGTGGGCGTGTATGGTTTGTGCCACATCGTATACGGTTCCCTCCATCTGTAGGTAAGCCGATGCCTCTGCAATCATATCGGTGGCGTGATCGGCTACAATCTGTACGCCCAGCACTTCGCCGTACTTCTTGTCGGATAGCATACGGATGAATCCTTCGGTGTTCCCTTCGATTAGGGCCTTGCCGTTGGCAGTTAGCGGAAACTCGCTCACCTTGTACTCAATGCCTTCGTCCTTAATCTGCTGCTCGGTTAGCCCTATCTGCGCAATCTCGGGAACAGTATAGAAGTTTAGCGGGTACTTGTGGATGGCGAATTCCGTTTGGATTCCCTTCAGATGGTTAACCAGCCACAGCCCTTGTGCCGAGGCGATGTGTGCCAAGAAGCTCTTTCCATTAACATCGCCTATAGCGTAAACGCCCGGGATGCTGGTTTCGAAGCTATCGTTGACTGCAATAAAGCCCTGCTCGTTGAGCGATAGCGCAGGTTGGCTTTCGGGGATGATGGCGTTGCGGAAACTGCTGTTGACAAGCGCATCGCAGGCAATCTTTTTATCCTTTACGTACAGGTAGCCATCCTCGAACTTTTCGACGGGATCGCCCACTACGAAAGGAATACCATCGGCCTTAAGCTTTCGGGTGATGAAGGACTGCAGGTACTCGTCGATGCCGGGGAAGAACTCGCTATCCTCCGAAACAACGGTAACCGATTTCCCGATTAGCTGGAAGAACTGCGCCATCTCTATCGACATGACGCCCTTACCGTAAACAACAATATTTTCGGGAATCTCCTTAAGGTCAAAAATCCTTTCGAGATGAACCACCGGGGCGTTGCTGAGCTTATCGCTAAGCGGGGCAGGGTAGGAGCCCGTTGCAATAATGATGCTTTTTGCTGTGATGCTCCGATTATCAACCACCACGGAGCCGCTACCAGTAATCTTGGCCTCACCCATAATAACGTCGACGCCATTCTTTTTGAGCAGGAAGCCGATGCCAGCAGTTAACTTTCGGGTGATCTTCTGCGAGCGAGACTTCACCTTATCCCAGCGGAACGTAAGCGCTTTTGGGTCTATGCCCTCGATGCCGAACTCCGCGCTGTTCTTCATCCTGTTGAACAGCTTCGCGCTTTCGATGATGGACTTAGAGGGGATGCAACCCCAGTTTAGGCACATCCCACCGATGTACTTCTTTTCGATGATGGCGGTTTTCAATCCCACCTGTGCGGCTCTGATTGCGGCTACGTAGCCGGCAGGACCAGCGCCTATGATGATTACGTCGTATTCCATAAACACAATCTTTTTAATGTTGATATCCTACTCGAACTCCATTGCTATTGGATCTTCGAGGTAGCGCATGATGCGAAGCAAGAAGCGCGTTGTTTCGCCACCATCAACAATTCGATGGTCGACGGCCAGCGATAGCGGAAGTATGTTTCCGATGGCTATCTGATCGCCCTTAACGATAGGTTTCTTGAGTAATCGACCCACACCAAGAATACCAGACTGCGGATAGTTGATTACCGGATTGGCGAATATGCCACCAATGGCGCCGTAGTTGGTGATGGTGAAGGTGCCATCCTTCATGTCGTCGAGGGTAAGCTTGCGCTCCTTTGCCTTTTCGCTAAGCGCGGATATTTGCGCTGCAATCTCAGCGATCGATAGCTTATCCGCATTCCTGATAACGGGTACAACGAGACCTTCGTGGGTGTCAACTGCAATGCCTATGTTGAAGTAGTGCTTGTACACCATTCGGTTGTTGTCCAAATCGAGCTGGGCGTTTAGCGCAGGGTGCTGCTTTAGCGCTAGGGCAGTTGCCTTAACGATAAAAGCCAGGTAGGTTAGCTTGATGTTTCTTTCGGCAAGCACCACCTTGTACTTCTCCCTTACGCGCATCAGCTCGCTGATCTCCACCTCCTCGTGCACTGTCATATGTACGGCGTTCTGCTTCGACAGCGACATCGTTTTTGCGATGGTTTTTCGGATTTGGGTGAGGGGCTCGTAGGTTACCTGATCTTCAACATGGGCTACTTCGGTACGTTGTACGGTAGGTTTCCCCGCTCCGTTAACGTACTTATGGATGTCCTCCTTGGTAATTCTTCCTCCGGGGCCTGTCCCTTTTATGCTGTTGATGTCTACGTTAAACTCCTTGGCCATGGCACGCGCAACGGGGGTGGCAAGCGCCTTTTTTTGTGGTTTTTCGGCAGATGGAGTCTCTGCTACTCCTTCCTCGCTGGCAGGTAGAAAGGCCTTATTGCCGGCAACCTCTATGGTTCCTACAACACCGAAGGAGCCCTCTTCAATAGGTTCTTCCGAAGGTTCAACAAAGTCTTTCTTTGTAGCCTCGGCTACTGCCTCTTCGCCGACAACGCCTTCAATCTCGATCTCCACTAAGGGGCTACCTACATGGATGGTTTCTCCTACCTTGCCGTAGGTGGCAACAATGGTGCCGCTCTTGGGCGAAGGAATGTCGGTTACAACCTTGTCGGTTTCCATCAGCACCAGCGGATCGCCCGACTTTACCTGCTGGCCCTTGGTAACATGCCATTCGGCAATGATACCTTCGTCTAAGCCTTCGCCTATATCTGGAAAATTAAATATATACCTCATGGAGTAGGTGGTTAAAATCTAACAGTTCGTTCAATTTCGTAGAAAATCTTCTCGGGCGTTTGCATGTAGAAATGCTCGCCTTTGGCTAACGGTATTATGGTATCGAAGCCGTTTACCCTTCTTGGAGGAGCCTCGAGGTAGAGGAACGCCTCTTCGTTGGCAATGGCCATTATCTCGGCTCCTACGCCAAAGCTTGTTGGCGATTCGGCCACCGTTAGCACTCGTCCCGTTTTCTGTATCGACTGTGCGATGGTTTCCCTGTCAATTGGGTAGATGGTTCTCAGGTCGATTAGCTCTACCGATATGCCGGCCTCCTTGGCCATCACCATTGCCTTTTGAACCTCACGGATCATGGCGCCGTAGGCCACCACAGTAATGTCGGTTCCGGGTGTTACCACCTTTGCCTTACCAATGGGGATGGAGAACTTCTCGGTGGAGACCTCCTGCTTGATGGCGCGGTAGATGCGCTTGGGTTCCATAAATATGATGGTATCGTCGCTTTCGATGGCTGAGATCAAAAGACCCTTTGCATCGTGCGGGGTGGAGGGGATTACCACCTTTAGTCCGGGGATGTGTCCGTAGGTTGCCTCTGGGCTTTCGGAGTGGTGCTCCAGCGCGTTGATGCCGCCGCCGTAGGGGAAGCGAATCACCATTGGGGTTTTAAACTTTCCTCGTGTGCGGTTGTGCATGCGGGCCGCGTGCGATACTATTTGGTTGAAGGCCGGATAGGTGAATCCGTCGAACTGCAGCTCTACTATGGGGCGGAGGCCTGCAATGGCCATGCCTACGGCTGTTCCTACGATGGCCGATTCGGCCAGCGGTGAATCGAATACTCTATTCTCTCCATATTTTTGCTGTAGCCCTTCGGTAACCCTGAAGACGCCACCTTCGTAGCCAACGTCCTCGCCGTAGATAACCACGTTGCTATCCTCGGCCAGCTTAATATCCATCGCATTGTTGATGGCCTGCACCATTGTCATTACGCTCATTTTCGTCCCTCCTTCCATTGTAAGAATTTTTCGTACTCGACCTTTTGACGTCTTAGCTCGTCCGGCATCTCGTAGTGGGTGTACTTAAACACATCGTCCAGCGTGTGGGGTGGGGTTTTTTCGGCCTCCTCGAACTGGCGTTCCACCTCCTGCTTGTACTGCTCGGTAAGCTTTTCCTCATCTTCTGTCCATAGTCCCTTGCTGTCCAAGTAGAACTTTAGTCTTTTAAGTGGATCTTTGGCATCCCACTCCTGCTCCTCCTCCTTGGTTCGGTACTTCGTAGGATCGTCGGAGGTGGTATGAGCACCCCTACGGTAGGTGAAGCCCTCGATTAGCACCGGACCATTCTTGGTCCTAGCGTAATCGGCGGCATGTTTTAAGGCCGCGTACATGGCAAAGATGTCGTTGCCATCGACCTTAATTCCGGGCATCCCGAAGGCCATCGCCTTTACGGCAATGTTCTTCGATTTCGTTTGCTTTCTGATGGGGACCGAGATGGCGTACTGGTTATTCTGCACGATGAAGACAACCGGCACCTTCCATACGGCGGCAAAGTTTAGCGCCTCGCTGAAGTCGCCCTCGGAGGTTCCCCCATCGCCAACAAAGGCGAATACCACCTCGTCCTTCTTGTGCTGGTTGATGGCGTACCCGATGCCCACGGCATGCGGAAACTGCGAGCTGATGGGAACGCTGAAGGGGAGCAGGTGCTTGGCATTTTTAAAGGCGCTTCCCTCCTCGTTGCCCATGTAGTACAGGAATATTTCCTTTAGCGTTGCGCCCTTAGCCAGCCATGCAGCAAGCTCGCGGAAGGCCGGAACCATCCAGTCCTCCTCGCGCATCGCCATTCCAGCTGCTACCGCAATCGCCTCCTGCCCGTAGTTGGATGGATAGGTGTACATGCGCCCTTGCCTTTGGAAAGAAACGGCCATAGCATCGGCAATGCGGGAGAAAAGCATATCCTTATATGCTTTTACAGCAAGCGCATCGCTTATGTCCGGCATTTCGGAGGGATTGATGATCACCCCCATATTATCCATGATCTGAAAAAGCTTGTCTTCAGCAGGATTATAGTTTTCAAATTTTAATGACATAACGTTACTGTTAGTTTTGTAGCATCGCTTTAGGTGATTTCCTTCTGCTGGTATGCTTACATTTCGACTGTCAAAACAGCTGGTAGGTAAAAATGTTAAGCTGATTTGTGCTGTTTTTTGGAAAATATTGCGAGGGAAGACCATCTGGCGCTCTTTTATGAGTGAGAGATCGAAGCATCAGCCTCGGCAACGAGCTTTCACGTCTGCGAGAAGGTTTCCGGGACCTCGGCAACGAGCTTTCACGGTTGCGAGGAGGTTTCCGACCCCTCATGAATGAGCTTTCACGGTTGCGAGGAGGTTCCCGACCCCTCATGAATGAGCTTTCACGTCTGCGAGAAGGTTCCCGAGACCTCGGCAACGAGCTTTCACTATTGCGAGAAGGTTTCTGGGATCTCGGCAACGAGCTTTCACGATTGCGAGGAGGTTCCCGAGATCTCGGAAGCCTCCTGTCTAGGTGTCTACCCATAGCCGTCAAGCTAAGGCAGAATTCAAAAGACGAACGCTTAATAGCAGCACGTTATCCCCTCCATTGGCAATGCCGTTAACTTAAGGAAAAACGTCCCCTCGGAGTGTCATCCCGTGCTTGTCACGGGATCTAATGACTGCCAGAAGGGCCCTTTATAGAATCTATTGGATTCCTCTTTAGATTCCGGGACAAGCCCGGAACCGAGCAAAGCGAGCTCGGCGTAGCCAATGACAGCCCTGATTGAGCGAATCGCTTAACTTAACTTGACGGCTATGGGTGTCCCATGGTCTATCGTCTAAAATCTAAAATCTAAAGTCTTGTTGGAATAAATACGAAGAGGCCCGAACCTACGTCCGAGCCTCCTTATCTAAAGTCTAATATCTAAAATCTTACTTAAGGTACTCCTTCAGGAACTGCCCCGTGTAGCTCTTTTTCTTTTTGGCAACCTCTTCGGGTGTTCCGGTGGCCACCACCAGTCCGCCGCCGGCGCCGCCCTCGGGGCCCATGTCGATGAGGTAGTCGGCCACCTTAATCACGTCGAGGTTGTGCTCGATGACGATCATGGTGTTGCCTCTTTCCACCAGCTTCTGGAGCACCTCCAGCAGCTGGCGCACGTCGTCGAAGTGGAGGCCGGTGGTGGGCTCATCCAGTATATATAAGGTATTGCCCGTATCGCGCTTGGCCAGCTCGGTGGCCAACTTCACGCGCTGGCTCTCGCCGCCCGACAGGGTGGTGGAGGGTTGCCCAAGGGTGATGTAGCCTAATCCGACATCCTGCAGCGCCTTTACCTTTTGGTGGATGGCGGGGATGTGCTCGAAGAAGACCGATGCTTGGTCGATGGTCATGTTCAGCACGTCGCTGATGGATTTGCCCTTGTAGCGCACCTCCAGCGTCTCGCGGTTGTAGCGCTTGCCGTTGCAGGCTTTGCAGGTGACGTACACGTCGGGCAGGAAGTTCATCTCGATGGTTTGTACCCCGGCGCCCTTGCACTCCTCGCAGCGACCTCCCTTTACGTTGAACGAGAATCGGCCCGCCTTAAAGCCTCGGATCTTCGACTCGGGGGTAGATTCGAACAGCTTGCGGATATCGCCAAACACGTTGGTGTAGGTGGCGGGGTTCGAGCGGGGCGTGCGGCCAAGGGGCGACTGATCTACGTCGATTACCTTATCTATATTTTCGATTCCCTCGATGGCCTCGTAGCTCATCGGATCTTTTAGCGAGCGGTAGAAGTGCTTGCTGAGGATGGGGTGCAGCGTGCCGTTGATGAGGGTGGACTTGCCGCTGCCCGATACGCCCGTCACGCAGATGAAGGTGCCCAGCGGCAGCTGTACCGATACATCCTTAAGGTTGTTGCCCGTTGCACCCTTAATGGTGAGGTACTTTCCGTTACCCTCGCGGCGCTTTTCGGGTACGGGTATCTTCAGCTCGCCTCGCAGGTATTTCCCGGTTAGCGAGTTTGCTTTCTTGATCTTGTCGAATGAACCTAGGGCCACCACCTCGCCACCGTGTGCTCCGGCGCGAGGCCCCATGTCCACGATGTAGTCGGCCTCCTTCATCATATCCTCGTCGTGCTCCACCACAATCACCGAGTTGCCGGTGTCGCGCAGCTGCTTGAGCGAGGTGATGAGCTTCATGTTGTCGCGCTGGTGCAGGCCGATGCTGGGCTCATCCAGGATGTAGAGCACGTTCACCAGCTTCGATCCGATTTGCGTGGCCAGGCGGATGCGCTGGCTCTCGCCGCCCGACAGCGTGCCCGAGCTGCGGCTCAGCGACAGGTAGCTCAGGCCCACGTCGAGCAGGAAGCTCAGCCGCTCGCGGATCTCCTTAAGGATGTCGCGGGCAATGGCCTTCTGCTTGGTGTTAAGCTGGTCGTCCACCTGTAGGAACCACTGGTAAAGGCTCTCGATGTCCATATCCGACAGCTCGGCGATATTCTTTCCGGCAAACCTAAAGAAGAGCGCATCCTCCTTAAGCCGGGTGCCCTTACAGTCGGGGCAGGTAATATAGCGGGTAAACTGTTCTATCTTTTTCTTGGCCTTCTCGCTGTCGTCGTCGTCGCGGCTGATGTAGGCCACCACGCCGTCGAAGCTCATCACGTAGCCGGTGGTGCCCATGGGCGTCTCGGCAAGGCGGAAGGTTTCGTCCGATCCGTAAAGGATGATGTTCATGGCCTCCTCCGAGATATCCTCGATGGGGTCGTTGAGCGTGAAGCCGTACTTGCGGCCAATGGCCTCGAGCTGCCAAAAGATGAGCGAATTCTTGAATGCGCCAATTGGCTCGATGCCACCCTTCCGGATGCTTAGCCTAGGGTTGGGGATAATCTTCTCCACGTCGAGCTCCACCACGTGCCCCAAACCGTTGCAGTGCGGGCAGGCGCCCTGCGGCGAGTTGAACGAGAAGGAGTGGGGGGCAGGCTCGTTGTACGATATGCCCGTGGTGGGGCACATCAGGTGGCGGCTGTAGAAGCGGGCGTCGTCGCTTTCGTAGTCGAGCACCATAATGGTTCCCTTGCCCTGGCTCATGGCCGTAACCACCGAGTCGCGGAGGCGCTTGCGGTCGTCGGCCTTCACCACCAGCTTGTCGATAACCAGCTCCACGTGGTGAACCTTGTAGCGGTCCAGCTTCATGCCGCTCTTTATCTCTAGGATATTCCCATCGACTCTGGCGTAGAGGAATCCCTTCTTCACCAGCTGCTCGAAGAGCTCCTTGTAGTGGCCCTTACGTCCTTTTACCAGTGGCGCGAGAACGGCAGCTTTCTTTCCCTCCAAGCGTTCGATGATGAGATCTACAATCTGGTCGTCGGTGTAGCGCACCATCTGCTCGCCCGTATTCTTGGAGTAGGCGATGGATGCGCGCGCAAAGAGCAGACGCATGAAGTCGTACACCTCGGTGATGGTGCCCACCGTCGAGCGCGGATTCTTGTTGGTGGTCTTCTGCTCGATGGCGATAACGGGGCTCAGCCCGGTTATCTTATCGACATCGGGTCGCTCCATGTTGCCCATAAACTGGCGGGCGTAAGCCGACAGCGTCTCGAGGTAGCGGCGCTGCCCCTCGGCGTAAATCGTTTCGAACGCTAGCGACGACTTGCCGCTGCCGCTTAAGCCGGTAATTACGGTAAGCGCGTTGCGCGGTATGGTAACGTCGATGTCGCGGAGGTTGTGCACCCGAGCGCCAAGCACGGTGATGCACTCCTCTTCGCCCATTAGGGCTTCATCCTTTATGATATTATCGTTGTTTGTAGGCATTCTCTCTGAAACCTTCTTTCGGTAGCTTAATGATGTAAGTTTTACCCTCCTTCTTAGGCAGGGTGTTGCTGCGAAGCCATGGGTTGTACAGCTTTAGCAGCTTGTAGCTGGTCTTGTTGGCAATGGCAAAGCTGGCCAAATCGTCGATGGCGTAGTCGACCTTGACCTCGGTGTACTGCAGCTCGGGGTAGCGGTCGTTTTCGCCAAAGTCGAATCCGTACGCTTTCGGATCGGTTAAAATGATTTTGAAAGCTAGGATACGGAAGATGTAGCGACCTGTCTCATCGCCAAGGAGCAGATCGTAGTACGAGGTTTGCTGCTGGCGGTTCATGTGGCGCTTCAAGCCGGTAAAACCGATGTTGTACGATGCGGCTGCCAGTGTCCAGCTACCCAGCGAGTCCTTCGATTTCTTTAGGTAGATGATGGCCGCCTCGGTGGCCTTTTCGATGTTGTAGCGCTCGTCGACATTCTCGTTCACCTCCAGCCCGTACTGCTTGGCGGTGCCTTCGAGGATCTGCCAGGGGCCAGCCGCCTTGGCGGGCGATACCACGTTCTGCAGGCTGCTCTCGGCTACGGCAATGTACTTGATATCGTCGGGCACGTTGTTGGCCTTTAGGATGGGCTCTATCTGCGGGAAGTATCGCGATGCCTGCTTCAGGTTGAAGAGCGTTTGCGAGTGCCAGAAGGTGTTCACCAGAAGCTCGCGCTCGAGACTCTCGTAGGTGTCGAAGTTCTGCAGGGGTACCGTTTCATCGGCAAACGAGATGGCCTTTGGAAGAACTGGAACGTCTACTGGCCGAACTGCTCGGTCCGGCTTAATCCCTTTATCGTCGTCGGCATTCGCCATCGAACCAAAAAGCGCTAAAGCAAGGGTAAGCGCCAGCTGGAATCTTTTCATCTCTCTATCATTCTGGTAACCCACAAATTTAGGCTTTACCCTGCAATAACAGAGTTTGTCCTTTGGATATGCCCTTTAATTAACCTAAAAAAGCTGCCGTAAACGGTGTTTTATGGTCGTATGCACCGACGAATTCTTCCGTCTGTATGTTATATCAGTATCCTAAAAATGAAACGTATGAGGTGTCTTGTTATTTACGCTCATCTGAACCCGTTCAGCTTCAATCACGCAGTTAAACAGGAGGTTGAACGCCTGCTCGAGGAGATGGGGCACGAGGTTAAGGTCTCGGACCTTTACGAAATGGATTTTAAAGCGGTGCTAAAACCAGAGGATCTTAACTTATTGTATAGCGGGAGCGCGGCGGCCGATGTCAAGGTGGAGCAGGAGAAGGTAACATGGGCTGAACGGCTAATCCTTGTATATCCTATTTGGTGGACGGGCTTCCCCGCTATTCTTAAGGGGTATATCGACAGGGTTTTCTCGTACGGTTTTGCCTATGCTATCGATGAAAGGGGGTGGGTCCAGCCGCTTAAGGGTCGGAAGGCGCTTCTGATCACAACCCACGGTCAGCCAGAATCGGTTTACCACGATAGGATGTACACCTCGTTGAGGGATACCCAGGATGTGGGCGTGTTCCAATTTTGTGGGATAGAGGCGCAGCACGTATTCTTTCCTGGGATAATGGGCTCTTCCGACGAGCTGCGGCAGGGCTACCTCAACAGCCTGAGGGATGCCCTTGCGGAGCTGTAGGGGGCTTCCTCCAAGGTGCGGAGAGCTAGAAAAGTGGAATTAGCGGCTCTTTTATGGTGCGGTGGCTAATAAAATTGGCTTTTCGGCCCCATCGAAGGTTCGGTGGCTAAGAAAAATGGAATTTGCAGCCCATCGAAGGTGTGAAGAGCTAGAAAAGTGAAATTTGCGGCTCTGCTAAGGTCGGAAGAAGTTTAAAAACGTACCGCTCTAATCCCCTTGCGTGCAGCAGCGGGGGCATAGCAAAAGGGGCTGCCCTTTAGGCTGCCCCTTTCTATATCTAATCCATAAGTAATTCTCGTAGCTCGCGTTTCGAACCGATAAACACGTTTCGGTCTACTCGGGTATTTACACCATTCAGGCGGTACTTGTCGGTTTGCTGCCAGAAGGTCCAGTCGTCGGGTTCGCCGTAGTAGTCGGTAATCCACAGCATGTACTCTTTGCTGATGGACCCCTTGAGGTACTTCAGGTAGAAATCGTAGTCGAGGTAAATGATGGGCTTTACCTTGTAGTGGTTCTCAACATCCTTAAGCCAAGCCTTAACCTCGGTGATGATCTTGGCGCGCGAAGGCATCCTGCGCTTGAACTCAACGTCGAGTACAGGCGGCAAATCACCCTTCGAAAGCTTCACCGTGTTTATGAAGTTCTTGGCCTGGTTCTTTCCGGTAGATTTGTAGCTGAAGAAGTGGTAGGCACCCCTTATTATATTGTGTCGCTTTAGCTCGTTCATGTGGTTTTTGTACATCGGATCCTGTACCGTAACTCCTTCGGTTGCCTTCACAAAAACGAAGTCAATGCCGCTCTCCGACACCGATTCCCAGTTTATGTGGTTTTGATGTCGTGATACGTCAATTCCCCAAATCGGGTATTTTGATTTGTCGACGTCAAAGTAAAATTCTGAACCTTTGTCGGTCGACTTGCTGCCGCAGCAGGGCATTACAACTAGTGCAACAAACGCTGGTAGTAGCTTTTTCGAAAAATTGAACCTCATTTTAAATATCTCAACGTTACAGCTGCAAAAGTAATTATTCTTGCTTACGAAGCACTCCATTAAATACATAGAAAAGCTATTTTACAATGTTAAATGCACATCAGAATATCGAGAAAAGCTATCTTTGCGCCAAATCAAGGACTTAGGATGAATATTCAAAAAGGGCAGCTCCTAGCTGCGCTCAACTGGCTTAAGGGTATTTCGAAGAGGCTTTTAGCATGGGTAAAAGGCCGATTTGTGAAGGCAAAATCGTATAAGTGGTACCAGAAAATTGCCTTTTATACGGGGGTAGTCTTTGTTTCGATATTCCTTGCCCTTTTTCTGATCGACATCAACATCTTTTGGCTGTTTGGCCGCTCTCCCAAAATTGCCGATTTGAAGGACCCGAGCATGAACGTTGCTTCGGAGCTTTACTCCGATAGCGGGAAGCTTATTGGCAAGTACTTTGTCGAAAACCGCACGCCTGTTGACTACAGGGATCTTCCACCTTCGCTAATCAATGCCTTGGTGGCAACCGAAGATATTCGCTTCTACGATCACTGGGGGATCGACTTTAAGGGTACGGCTAGCGCGCTTTACTCTACCGCAAGGGGCGACCGACGAGGCGGGAGCACCATCACCCAGCAGCTGGTTAAGAACCTCTTCAAAACCCGCGACGACTATTCCAAAGGGCTGATCGGGTATATCCCCGGCATTAACGTTGTTATCTATAAGCTAAAGGAGTGGATCACGGCTATTAAGATAGAGATGTTCTACGATAAGCAGGAGATCCTTACTATGTACTTCAACACGGTGAGCTTCGGCAGCAACTCGCACGGCATAAAAACGGCGGCGGCAACCTTCTTCTCCAAGAAGCCCATCATGCTTCGTACCGAGGAGTCGGCGCTGCTGGTTGGCCTGCTTAAGGCGCCTACCTACTACAGCCCCATCCGAAGGCCAAAGAATGCCTTCGAGCGCCGTAACGTGGTGCTCGAGCAGATGGCCAAGTACGGCTACATCTCCGCCTCGATGCGCGATTCGCTGCAAAGGCTGCCCCTGAAGCTGGCCTATAACCCCGACGAGAATATCGACGGTAACGCCTCCTACATTCGCGATGCGGTAAGCAGTTACCTAAAGCCCTGGCTGAAGGAGAACGAGATCGACCTGTACGAGGATGGTCTTAAAATATACACCACCATTAACCTAGACATGCAGGCGTATGCCGAGCTGGCCGTAGCCGAGCAAATGAAGTTGCTGCAGCGCCGCTTCGAGTGGCACTGGGAGGGGCGTAGCCCTTGGGCAGATGCTAAGGGCGTAGAGATTCCCGGATTTATAGAAGATGCCGCAAAGCAAACTAGGCGTTACGCTGCCCTTAAGGATAAGTTTAAAGGGCGAGTAGACTCTATCGACTACTACATGAACCTGCCCCGTAGGATGAAGGTGTTCACTTGGGATGGCGTAAAGGATACCACCTTTAGCCCCATGGATTCGCTCCGCTACTACAAGCGCTTCCTGCATGCCGGATTTGTGTCGATGGATCCGAACTCGGGCTACATAAAAACGTGGGTGGGGGGCATCAGCTACCCCTTCTTTAAGTACGACCACGTAAAGCAGTCGAAGCGCCAGCCCGGCTCGCTCTTCAAGGCCTACGTGTACGCAGCAGCAATGGATGCCGGATTCGGTCCTTGCGACAAGCTGGTGGATAGCCCCATTACCGTAAACTACGTGGAGAAGGGGGTGCAAAAGTCGTGGACCCCCAAGAACGCCAATGGAAGCTTCTCCGGGGCGCAGGTTACCCTAAAGCACGCCTTCGCCAAGTCGATCAACTCCATTGCCGTTCAGCTTACTCAGCATGTGGGCTGGAACAAGGTAATAGAGTACGCCCACAAGATGGGAATTACCGCATCGTTGGCTAGCGTTCCATCGGTATCGCTGGGCTCTAGCGATGTTTCGCTCTACGAAATGGTGAACTCGTACGCCCCAATGGTGAATGGAGGCTACTCCGTAAAGCCAATCCTGGTTACCAAAATCGTAAATAAAAAGGGAAAGGTGATCTACGAGGCCACTCCCGAAAAGAAGCGAATCCTGAACGATCTTACCGCATTCTACATGCTCGAGCTGCTAAAGTCGGGGCTTACCGAGCCCGGAGCCACCACCCAAGCGCTCTTCGAGTACGATTTATTTAAGTGGGATACCGACTTTGGGGGCAAAACCGGAACTTCGTCTAACCAATCCGACGGATGGTTTATTGGCGTTTCGCCAAATCTAGTGTCGGGAAGCTGGGTAGGTGCCGAATCGCGCGCTGTTCACTTCCGCACAACAGAGCTGGGCGAAGGCTGCAAAACCGCGCTCCCCATTTACGGGCGCTTCATGGAAAAGGTGATGAACGATGGACGTTTCACCCAGTTCCGAGGACGATTCCCAAAGCCACAGGGAAAGGTGCCTAAGGAGTACACCTGCCATACGCGCTACGCCCCCAAAGAGCACTCGCTTGACTCGTTGCTCGATAATACGGTCGATTTTGGGATGGAAGAAGAGGAGCAGCCTGCCGAATAGATAGGCCGCTAACCGCATACGATTAAAGCCGGGCACAACGCTCGGCTTTTTGCTTTTGCTCGGGCGTAGCAGCTGCTGTTTCTGTTGCTAGCGACTTATCAGGTGTCGCTGGTCGCTCTTCATCTGTTGCTGGCGAATTATCAGCTGTCGCTAGTCACTCTTCGGCTGTTGCTGGCAAATTATCAGGTGTCGCTGGTCGCTCTTCAGCTGTCGCTAGCAATTTATCAGTTGTTGCTGGTCTTTCTTCAACTGTTGCTGGCGAATTATCAGGTGTCGCTGGTCGCTCTTCAGCTGTGGCTGGCGAATTATCAGCTGTCGCTGGTCACTCTTCAGCTGTGGCTGATGAGCTATTTGCAGCTTTCCCGAATCAATTAGAGTATGCCTACGATCCTTAAGCTATGGGATAAAACGCATCAGGGGATGCTCATCTTAATCGTGAGCATCCCCTGATGGTTGTCGTATTCTTTCCTAACCTTTAGCGCTACTGTGCGAAGAAGTACTCGTAGATTTCAGATATTTCGTCAACCGTGAAGGACGATTTCTTGTCGAGGAAATCCTCTACGGCACGCTTCAGTTCGTCGTAGGAGATGTCGCCATCCTTGTTGGTGTCCACCGATCGGAACTTGTCGGGCATCTGTCCCTTTTGCTTGTAGGCATGCTTCCTTCCGTTATTCGAAAGGAAAATGCGGGCATCTTCGCGCCGAACGGCAGCAAATTGGTTGTCTAAGATGCTGAAATCGTCCTTGCTGATAGCTACACCCTTATTGTTAACCGTTGAGCCAACAGCAGTTTTATTGTCCGTATCCAGATAATCCGGAATTCCATCGGTATCGGTATCTAGCGGACAACCGTTTTCGTTAACTTTTGCTCCAGCAGGAGTGTCAGGACAGTCGTCGCCAGGATCAAGAACGCCGTCGAAGTCCTGGTCGCTTTGCAGGCTAGGCTCGTTCTCGACGTCCATTGCAAGCTTGGTAATGATGTACGATTTCCTATCCGAGAATAGGTCGAAGTTGAGGGAGAGGTAAGTAAACAGGTATGAATCCTTTTTACTGTTTATTTTTAACGTGGTAGGTACCTTAGGCTCTTTAGTTCCGCTGTTAATTATGCTGGCAGTCTTGGGCGATACATTGTCGAGCTCATCCGAGAACGTAATGTTATATGAAGCACCAAGCCTAATGCCAATTCTATCGTGCAGCGCAAAATCTAGTCCAGCATCTATTGGAATAGAAAAAGTGTTTTCACCGTAGCTTAAATCTTTGTAGTATTTTTTGAGGTTGGTCTCGTACTTACCATCTGGGTTTAGTATTGTTGTTGCGGTATAAGGCTTTCCATCTTTATCAATGAAGTCTCCCATTGGCGAGAAGTTGAGAGGAGCAAAACCAACAGATATAAAAGGATGAAATTTTCCCTTTCTAAATATCGAGTTGAAGGTGTACTCTAAGTTTGCACCAAACTGGTTTACGCTGGTCTTAAAGTTGATATAGCTAAAGGCCCCTTCGTTTTCGATAAACCTTCCTGAAATTTGGCCGTTTAGCCAAAATACGTTCCACTTGAAGTTCCTCTTTTTATCAATAAAGCCGGATAGGTTTACTTTGAAAGCCGAATTTCCTAGCAGCGATGAGTTTCCCATGTTTTGGACATCGCCCCAAAAGGTCAGAAACCCTGAACTTATGCCAATTACAGGACGGTAGGTTGGGTTCTCAACCTGAACTTCAGTACGTAAGTTCTTTCGCCAGATTTCTTCTAACTCATCCTGCTGAGCCATAGCGCTGTTTGCTCCAGCGATGAGTATTGTTGCGAATACAATTTTTTTCAGAATGTGCTTCATCCAGCTTTAATTTTTTTCAGATGCAAAGGCTTCATTTATGCTAATACGCGAACCTTGCTGGTTGTAGGCTACAATGAATGCATCTTTATAGCCGTTCTGTTTTGCCTTGCTTTTAACGTTAAGAGCTTCGCTGTAGCTTGTATATGGCCCAACGAGATACCTTACAATTCCGCTTGTTTCCTCTTTTGAAAGTGGTGTGTCTGTCTTGAATTTGCTAGCCACACCTGCATTGTCAGCCTCTTTAGACACTGCCGCAAGTTGTACTTTAAAGACCACCCCTGCTTTAACTTTTCTCTGTTCTTGAGGGTGTTGGTTGCTTGTCTCCTCCTTGTTGCTAGTCTCTGTTTGCTTGACGGCTTTCTTTGACGAGGTTGGTGTCGATGGCTTTGCTAGTGGTTGTTCTACTTTTGTAGCATTTTCTTTCTTGTCCTGTTTTGCTTGCTTTGCTATTCCTACATATTTAATAGGTATATCGCGAGCACCACTAGCCGAGGTTACGCTGCCTTTATATTTTATGTCAGTATTAATTGCAAATTTTTTCAAATCTGCTTGAATTTGGGCTACTTCATGAATCTCTGTAGCATCCTCAATCATGAAAGCAAAATATCCAGTTATTGATAGCTCCTTTTTATCTGCTTGTTTTGCTTTAGGTTTTAGCCTGTAACTTACAAGGAACCGGGCTTGGTTCGGAAGATCGAGCCATAGGAACTTTACTTTCCCGTTGCTATAATCGAATACACCACCTCTTGTTTCTAAAACCTCTGCAGTGTAACCTTGAGGTATAGTTTCTTCGAGTTTTGCGTATTTATTCGCCTTTCCTTTGTCCAGCAAGATGCTTACCATGTAGGTGTCGGTTTTTGCATCGTATGATACCTGTCTTAAGGCCTTTGAGGGCATCTTAAGCGACTCCATTTGTTGGGTAGCCGGTATAAATGTAAGATTCGATTCTGGGGCAGGCTTACTCTTAAAGTTTTTGAGGTCAACAACATTTGCTGGATTTACGTTTGGCGCAGGTGTAATTTCCACTACTACATCTTTGGAGGTAGCTGTTGCATGTACATTGTTGGCATTGATGAAAACAAAAGATCCGCTCAAACTTAGAGATCCCTTTACATTAGCATGGGTAACAACTTTGTATGAAAACTTCAATGAATTCGTTTTCTGAAGACTGAACCACATTAGTTTAAGCGTCTGATTCGTAAATTCGAAATCAGAGTTAGCACAATCTGCAGGTTCAACAGTAACTCCATAGGGGAGCCCTTGCATAAATCGGGCTATTCCTTGTATTTCGGCATTAGAAACTTCAATGCTTACAGTAAAAGAAGATCCGGCAACTGCCTGTTTTGGAGCGTTAACTATCAAAACAGGAGTGTCGCCTGCTTGCACTATATTGGTTGTTAGCAAGAAAAAACCGAGTAATATTCCAAAAAAACGCAACATCTCCCTTTTTAGGTTACTTATAGTTCTTTAGTAAGTCTAGTTCTCATCTAAATATAGCTTAAAAATATAAAAGATATTTGGAATACATAGCCTTAAAGTATGTTCAACAAGTAATATTGATGTGCATGACCTTTGTACTTGTATTTAAGTTGCATGTAAACAGTGTATTGTGTTTAAAAACTAAAACTGCTTCCTCCTAAAAATTCTCTTAAAATTGAAGTGGGAGGGATTTCCTCTTCCAGTAAAGGAACGAAGTAGCTCAAAAACTTTAGAAGCCGATGTGCTTCTGCATATTCATAAGTTGTTGGAGGAACCTCCCTGAGAAGTGGTTCTGCATGTTGCTTTAAGACTGCGAGCTCGTAAAGTAGCGCAGAGTTAAACATTACATCTGCAAATTCTTGGTAGGGGAAGATGTTTTTCTCTTCTCCGCTACGTACGCTTGGCCATCGCTTTATAGTTTCGAAGGCAGAGTAGTTTCTATACCTCGCATCGCGTACAATTCGGCGTATTAGTCGGTTATCGGTAGTAGGCACATGGTTGTGCCTGTCCATTGATATAGAGGTAAGCGCTGATAGGTAAATTTTAAACTTTTTCTTCTCATCAATCATCGATGTTAGCATAGGGTTAAGAGCGTGAATTCCTTCTACGATGATAATGCTGTTATTGTCAATCTTCAGTTTGTGGCCTTTGTATATTCGTTGTCCTGTTTCGAAGTTAAACGAGGGTATAGCAACGGTATCGCCATTCATAAGGGCGGTTAAGTCTGTGTTGAATTGCTTTATGTCTACAGCATAAATTGATTCGAAGTCGTAGTTTCCATTTTCATCTTTAGGGGTATGCTCGCGATCGACAAAGTAGTTGTCCATTGAAATGGTTACGGGTTTTAGCCCTAGGACGCGAAGCTGAACTGCAAGGCGCTTCGAAAAGGTTGTTTTACCGCTTGATGAAGGACCCGATATTAGCGCTAGGTGAACCTCTTTCCTGTTGAAAATTAGGTCTGCTATTTGTGCTACTTTTTTTTCATGGAGTGCTTCTGCGACCTTGATAAGCTCGCCTCCATTCCCTTCTAGAATCGTTTGGTTGAGATCTCCAATTGTTTCGGCATCAATAATTTTTAACCAATCCTTTTGCTCCTGAAATACATCGAACATCTTATTTTGTAATACGATATCTTCTAGCTTTTCAGGGTTATCTTTTTTGGGAGTCATTAGAAGCATGCCTTCGAAATATTTCACCAAATCGAAGTTTGTAAGAAATCCTGTAGAAGGAACAAGTTCTTCGTAGTAGTAGTCGATAGTTTCGTCGAGCTGGTAAACCGACGTGTAAAGTTTAGGCTTCGTTTTTAGAAGCTTAACCTTTTGATTCAGCCCTTCCGCTTCAAAAAGTGGAATAGCCTCTTCCGTTAGCATCTTTATTCGGTTAAAGGGTAGGTCTGCATCAATTATTTCTTTCATCCGATCAAGAATAGCCATTACAATTTCGAGGTCAACACCTTCCATCCCTTCAATTTCACAGTAGTATCCTTTGGATATGGAATGCTCAATTCGTAGCTGTTTGGACGGCAAAACATCCTTTATGGCTTTGTTGAGGACGAAGAATAAAGAACGCTCGTACATTCTACGTCCTGCTTGGTGGGTGATGTCTATAAATCGGACGGTCTTCGGAGAGTATATTCTATAGGAAAGTTCTTTTATCTTGTTGTTAACAAAAGCACCTAGGACGGGATGTTTAAGCGTTACATAATGTGATTTGGCAATGTCTAATAGCGACATTCCTGGTTCGATAAGTGCTTTAGCTCCAATGTTGTCTAAAACTATTTCAATTTTATTTGGCATATCCTTCAAATTTGAGAGCTAAATCTAATACTTTTTGTCAATAGCAACTAGTTCATAAAGTTGTTTTCAAGTATTTATTCTGGATACAGGGCAGGCTTACATAGAATGTATTGATGTGCTTTTGCAGTACATTGTATTTGTTAGGTTTTCTGAAATTTGTTGTACCTTTAAATAAATTCAAATGTTGGTGAATATTAAATGTCCAAGATGATGAGTGAAGATTTTTTGCAATTCATATGGAAATTTCAACTTTTTGATCGGCAAAACTTTGTGTGCACCACGGGTGAGACTGTTGAAGTGCTGCATCCTGGTAGCCTTAATAGTGATGCTGGTCCTGATTTTTTTAATGCAAAGCTGCAAATTGATGGTCAGACGTGGGCTGGAAACGTAGAAATTCATCAAAACACATCAGACTGGATAAAGCACAACCATCATGCTGATAAAGCGTATGATAGTGTAGTTATACATGTTGTTGCTAATCATGACGGAACCGATGTATGTCGTACAAATGGAACACCTGTTAAGTGTGCCGTTTTGCATTATGACAAAGGTTTAGAGTCTCGATATTGTGAGATTGTCAATTCTGTAGATTGGATACCCTGTGAAAGGTACATTAGGGATGTTGATGATTTTTTTATAAAGCATTTCTTAGAAAGACTTCTAATTGAGAGGTTGGGTAAGAGGGTTGATGCTGTTGAGCATGAACTTAGAAGAACATTAAAAAGTTGGGAGGAGGTTTTTTACATATTTTTACTGAGAAATTTTGGATTCTCAATTAATGCCCTACCCTTTGAACTATTGGCAAAAGTGTTGCCTTATAACATAGTGCTTAAGCATCGTAATAATAAATTACAAATAGAAGCGTTGCTATTTGGGCAAGCGGGATTTCTTTCAAATGTTGAAAATGATGAGTATACGACAGCTTTAAAACGAGAATACTCCTTTCTGGCTGATAAATACAAGTTAAAGGCGTTGGATTTAAGTTTATGGAAGTTTTTGAGAACCCGTCCTCAAAATTTTCCCACCATACGAATAGCTCAGTTGGCAGATTTGCTCCATAAGCATGCCTCAATATTTTCAAAAGTAGTAAGTTGTAATAGTTTTGTTGAGTTCTGTGATTTGTTTTCGGGCATAACTCTTTCTCCTTATTGGGAGAATCATTTTGTATTTGGCAAACAAGCCCTTTCGCAAAAAAAGAATCTTGGATATAGCGCTTTGAGCCTACTTGGCATAAATCTATTTGTACCTTTCGTTTTTGCATATGGCCATTTGAATGACATGCCTCAGTTAAAGGAGAAAGCGTTAGATATGCTAGAGTCCACCCCCCCAGATAAAAATAGAGTGATCGAAAAGTGGAAGATTCTGGGTATACCGGTAGGTTCGGCGTTTTATACGCAAGCCCTTTTACACTTAAAAAGGGACTACTGTGATGAAAGGCGATGCCTATCCTGTTCAATAGGGAAAAAAATTGTTGAAGGCGGGGTGTCTATACGCTAGAAGCACTAGATTTCAGTTTTTGCTGATGGTTAGAACTTTTGATGTGGATTTATAAGTAAAAAAGCGACGATGAGGTTGGTTGAAAAAAAAATTATGCTTAATTTTGCGCGTCTTTAGTAAGGCGAACGTTATAAAATTTTTTAGAGATGAGCTATTTAACAGCAGAAAAAAAACAGGAACTTTTCCAACAGTACGGGAAGTCTAATACCGACACTGGCTCAGCAGAAGGTCAGATTGCGCTATTTTCATACCGTATCAACCATTTAACCGAGCATCTCAAAACCCACCGCAAAGACTATGACACCCAACGTTCGCTACTTAAGTTGGTGGGTAAGCGCAGAAGATTGCTCGAATATTTGAAGGATACGGATATTGAAAGGTACAGAGCAATCATTAAGGCTCTTAACTTGAGAAAATAATTTTAGAAGGCAATTGCAAAATTGCCTTTTTTTATACTCCCTTTTAACAAAAGGGAGTATATTTGTTTTTTATAACAAGATAGGAATTAATAAAGAGGTTTTTATGTATAATGCGATCCAAAAAATAATCGAACTTGGTGATGGCAGAGTAATAGAGATTGAAACGGGGAAGTTGGCTAAGCAGGCCGACGGCTCTGTTGTGGTTAAGATGGGTAATACCATGCTTTTGGCCACTGTTACTGCTGCAAAGGAGGCCAAGGAAGATGTAGACTTCATGCCGCTTTCGGTAGACTACAAGGAAAAGTATGCAGCTGCAGGTCGTTTCCCTGGTGGCTTCATGAAAAGAGAGGCAAAGCCTTCTGATTACGAGGTCCTGGTTTCGCGATTGGTCGATCGCGCTCTACGTCCGCTCTTTCCCGATGATTTTCATGCTGAGGTTTTTGTTACCGTAAACCTTATTTCTGCTGATAAAGATATTATGCCAGATGCACTTGCAGGTCTTGCAGCATCGGCAGCGTTGGCCGTATCCGATATCCCTTTCAATGGTCCAATTTCAGAAGTTCGTGTTGCAAGAGTTAATGGCGAACTGATGATTAACCCAACCTTTTCGCAACTGAAGAATGCCGATATCGACATTATGGTTGCCGCAACCATCGATAATATTATGATGGTTGAAGGTGAAATGAATGAGGTTTCGGAAGCAGATATGCTTGAGGCCATCAGGTTTGCTCATGAGGCAATAAAGAAGCACTGTGTTGCCCAAATAGAACTTGCTGAAGTGGTTGGCAAGACAGTTAAGCGTACCTACTGCCACGAGCGCAACGACGAAGAACTTCGTGAGAAAATTTGGAAGGAAACCTACGATAAGGTATACGAGATAGCAAAGGGGATGACCTCGAAGCATGAGCGTGGCGATAGGTTTGCTGCCGTTCTCGAAGAATTTGAGGCAACCTTGCCCGAAGAGGTTCTTTCAGATATGAAACCTGTAGTAGAACGCTATTTTCACGATGTTCTTAAAGAGGCCATGCGCCGCATGATCATCGATGAAGGTATGCGTTTGGATGGCCGCGATACAAAGACCATTCGTCCAATTTGGAGCGAGGTAGACTATCTGCCCTCTGCACATGGTTCGGCAGTCTTTACTCGTGGAGAAACCCAATCACTTACGACAGTAACGCTTGGAACGAAACTTGACGAAAAACAAATTGACGAGGTGCTTAATCAAGGTACCGAGCAATTTGTACTTCACTATAACTTCCCTCCATTCTCAACTGGTGATGCTCGTGCTTCGCGCGGATTAAGCCGTCGAGAGATAGGTCATGGAAATCTAGCATTCCGTGCTCTTAAGCCAGTAGTACCAATGAATCCTGAAAATCCATATGCCGTTCGCGTTGTTTCAGATATTCTAGAGTCTAATGGATCTTCTTCTATGGCTACTGTTTGTGCTGGCACTCTTGCTCTTATGGATGCTGGTGTGAAGATCAAACGCCCTGTTTCGGGTATTGCAATGGGACTTATTGCCGATAAGAAGACAGGCAAGTTTGCCGTTCTTTCCGACATTCTTGGCGATGAAGATCATCTTGGCGATATGGACTTTAAGGTTACTGGAACTGAGAATGGTATCACTGCAACACAGATGGATATCAAGGTTGACGGCCTTTCGTATGAAATACTATCTCAAGCACTTGAACAAGCACGTGCTGGACGTATGCATATCTTAGGCAAAATTCTAGAGACCATTAAAGAACCTCGCGAAGACTACAAACCTCACGTTCCTCGCATCGAGCAGCTTATTATTCCTAAGGAGTTTATTGGTGCTGTTATTGGGCCAGGCGGTAAGATTATCCAAGAAATACAAAAGGAAACCAATACTACCATTACTATTACCGAGGTAGAAAACAAGGGTATTGTTGATATCTTTAGTGAAGATAGAGACGGACTTGTTGCAGCTGCTCAGAAAATAAAGGCAATAGTAGCGGTTCCTGAAGAAGGCGAAGTTTATAGAGGTAAGGTAAAATCAATCCTTCAGTTTGGAGCATTTGTTGAAATACTTCCAGGTAAGGATGGTCTTCTTCATATCTCAGAGATTGATCATAAGCGCGTTGAAAAGGTGGAAGATGTCCTTAAAGAAGGCGATATGGTTGATGTTAAACTGATCGAAGTAGATAAGAAAACAGGCAAGCTAAAGTTGAGCCGTAGGGCTCTTCTTCCAAAGCCAGAGCAAGCTCCTCGTGAACCACGTCCTGATGGACCAAAACGTGGAGATCGTCCTTCAAAGCCAGAACGCAAAGAATAGTTTCGCAAATAAGAAGAAAAAGGGGGAGAATTATCTCCCTTTTTTGTTGGTTAAAATAACCTAAAACTCAACTTGGCATGTTGACTTTTGGTTGTTATTGCTGTTAATTCTAAGAGGGTTACACCCTAATTGTTGAAATAAGGATAAATCCTTATTTATTTAATCCATTTATTTCTTTTTTAGCTTAAAGATTTATAAGTTTGCAAATGAATGGCCTGAGTTTGTAAAAAGAAACTTTAATACAAAAATAGACAAGCGATTATGAGAAACATTCGTATCAGCTATTTAGCATGGATGGTTGCTGCTGTACTTCTGCTAGGAAGTTGTAGCAATCCTGAAAAGATGAAGAAGGCGGTTGACCAGGTAAAGGTAACCTGCGTTCCAACTGCACTCGAAGCAAAAGCTGGAACCGTTAAGGCTAAGATTAGCGTTAATTTCCCAGTTAAGTTCTTCAATAAAAAGGCAGTTCTTGAGCTTACTCCTGTTTTAGTATACAATGGAGGAGAACTTGCTGCACCAGCAAAGTTGCTTCAGGGCGAAGATGTAAAGGATAACAATCAGGTTATTAGCTACGAAAACGGTGGTGGCTATGAGCAAGAAGTTGAATTCCCATATAGCGATCAGCTAAGAATGGCGAAACTTGAACTTCGCGTAAAGATCCTTTACAAAGGAAAAACAATTCCATTTGATCAGCCTTACAAGTTAGCAGATGGAGTTAGTGCTCTATACACTTTGGCAACTCCTGCTGCTGCTCCAATTTTCTACGATCAAACTTACCAAAGAATTACCCCAGAGCAACAGTCTGCTGAAATTCTTTTCATGATTAGCAAGGCTATTGTTGAAAAGAAAGAACTTTCTAAGGCTCAGGTTAAAGAACTGGAGCAATACATTTCAAAGGTTAAGAAGGATACCGTAAACAAGTCGTTCCAAGGTCTTGCTATTAAGGCTTATGCTTCTCCAGACGGTCCAGTTGAATTCAACGACAAACTTTCTGCAAAGCGTGGTACTTCTACCAAGGATGCTGTAAAGAAGAGCTTTAAGACTGTTAAGGATGTAGTTAGTAAGCCAGAAGTTACCTCTCTTGGTGAAGACTGGGATGGTTTTGTTGCTCTTGTTAGCGCTTCTAACATTGCAGATAAGGAGCTTATTCTTCGCGTAGTTTCTATGTACAGCGATCCTAACGTTCGTGACCGCGAAATTAAAAATCTTTCTGCTGGATGGCCTGATCTTAAGAAGACCATTCTTCCTGCTCTTAGAAAGTCTAACCTAATTGCAAACGTAAATAGCATTGGTCTTTCTGATGATCAAATTAAGGCTAAGATCCAAAATAAGGATTACAGCAATATTTCAGCAGATCAACTTGTATATGGTGCTAAGCTTTCTTCTGATCTATCTTACAAGATTGCTGCATACGAAGGTGCTATTCAACTTGACAGCAAGAACTACAAGGCTATCAACAACCTTGGTGCTATCTATCTAATGCAAGGAAAGGTTGCTGAAGCCGCTAAGCAATTCGAAGCTGCTGCTGCTATCAACAACGATGCGGTTGTAAAGAACAACCTTGGAGCAGTTGCTCTTGCTCAAGGAAAGATTGCTGAAGCTGAAAAACTATTTGTTCAGGCTGGCGATGCTGGAGATCAGGTTAAGCACAATCTTGCCTACATCGCTATCACTAAGGGTCAATACACTGCCGCTGTAGATTACCTTGCTGGAAGCAACTCGTTCAACCAAGCTCTTGCGCTACTTCTTGTAGGTAAGACTGAGAATGCTTCTAAGGTTCTTGAGCAAGTTAACTCTCCAAAGGGTGCTTATCTTAAGGCTGTAATTGCTGCTCGTCAAGGAAACGAGTCTGCAGTACTTAGCAACTTGAAGGAAGCTGTATCTGGTGATGCTTCATTGAAGAAACTAGCTGCAACTGAATTCGAATTCCGTGCATACCTTCAAAATGCTGCATTCCAATCACTCCTATAGTATTGGAGGTGTAATAATATAAAAGGAGGCTTAACGCCTCCTTTTTTGTTTTCTATAATTGAGAAAGATTTTCGCAAGTAGTGAGCTAAAGTGCAAGTCTTCGGAAGAATTCCCACATTACAATTCCCGCTGTTATAGATACGTTGAGGGAATGCTTTGTGCCTTCTTGGGGAATTTCTATTGCGTAGTTGCTGGCTTGCACTACGGCTTGATCTACTCCTTTAACTTCATTTCCTAGTACTAGAGCATATCTGGCATCTGGTTCGATAACGAATTTTTCGAGAGAAATACTGCCTTCTACCTGTTCGATTGATATAACGATATAGCCAGTTTTTTTTAGGTTTTCGACGGCAGCGGTACAGTTTTCGAAGTATTCCCAAGCAACGCTATCTTCGGCACCTAATGCAGTTTTATGGATTTCTTTGTTGGGTGGTGTCGAGCATATTCCTGTTAATACCACCTTTTCGATTCTAAAGGCATCAGCAGTGCGAAATACTGAACCTATGTTGTTTTGGCTTCTTACGTTGTCGAGAACAATTGCTATAGGGTATTTTTTTGCCCTTTTGAACTCTTCAAGATCTAATCTGTTTAATTCGTGTACTTCTAACTTTCTCATGGTTACCATAAAAGAGGGGTAAAGATATAACAACTTAGCATTAAACCACTCTAAACTTTTATCTTTATGAACTTACACGAATATCAGGCGAAAGAAATTCTTTGCAAGCATGGCGTTGCAGTTCCGTATGGTATACTTGCAAGTACGCCCAATGAGGCCCAAGAGGCTGCATTAAAAATAGAGCAAGTTTCTAATTCGAAGTATTGGGTTGTTAAGGCTCAAATTCATGCAGGTGGTCGTGGTAAAGGTGGTGGTGTTAAGGTCGCAAAATCGATTGAGGAGGTGCGTGAGCTTGCAAATGCAATGATTGGAATGCAGCTGATAACACATCAAACCGGGCCCGAAGGGAAGAGGGTTAGTAAAGTTCTAGTTACCGAGGATGTTTACTTTAAAGGGGAAGATCCTTTAAAAGAGCTATACCTTTCTATCCTCTTAGATAGAAAAGAAAGAAAAAATGTAGTAGTATACTCTACAGAAGGAGGGGTGGATATAGAAGAGGTTGCAAGCAGGTCGCCTGAGCGCATATTTAAAGAGATTATAGAACCTATAGGACTTCAGGATTACCAAATTAGAAAGATTGCATTTAAGTTAGGATTATCAGGAGATACGATTAAATACTTTGCGAATTTTTTGAAGGCAGCATACGATGCATATCTTAGTTCAGATGCTTCGTTAGTTGAGGTTAATCCGTTACTGAAGGCTGCAGATGGGCGTATAATTGCGGTGGATGCTAAAATGGTTATAGATGATAATGCCTTATATAGAAAACCATCTGTTGCGGCTTGTAGGGATATGGACGAGGAAGATCCCTACGAAGTGGAAGCTTCGGCCTGCAACCTTAACTTCATAAAGCTTGATGGTGATGTGGGGTGTATGGTGAATGGTGCAGGATTGGCCATGGCAACAATGGATATTATCAAGCATTCGGGAGGAGCCCCTGCCAATTTTCTAGATGTTGGTGGTGGTGCAAATGCCACATCTGTAGAGGCAGGTTTTAGAATTATACTAAAAGACCCCAATGTAAAGGCAATCTTGGTTAATATTTTTGGCGGAATCGTTCGCTGTGATAGGGTCGCACTAGGGATTGTAAGCGCTTACAAAGAAATAGGGTCTGTCGGAATTCCTGTAATTGTTCGACTTCAAGGAACTAATGCTGTAGATGGTAAGCGTATTCTTGATGAGTCTGGTTTAAAGGTACAAGCAGCCATATCGCTGTTAGATGCAGCAAATCTTGTTAAGTATGCCGTAGTCTGAATATTAAAAAAGAGGGGCAATACCCCTCTTTTTGATTCTATAGTAGTGCTACCAGTTAATCTTTTTTCTTCTTACAGGCATTGTCATGCATCGAGCACCTCCACCACCGCGAGGCAGCTCTGATCCATCAATTGCAACAACATACTTGTGGTGAGCGTTTAGGTCAATATGGTTGGTGATTACATCTTTGGCCTTGATGATTTCGAAGCCGTGCTTGTTCATCTCCTCTAATGTGTATACGTTGCGCGCATAGCCCATGACCTTTCCAGGTCCTAGAGCAAAGAAGTTAGCTCCGCTATGCCATTGTTCGCGTTCCTGAATCCAACGATCTTTGGTGCCTCCACAAATAATGGGCTCAAGGTCCATGCCTAAGGAATGCAGGGCTGTAAGGATGTTATCTACAGCGCGGATGTTTACCTTATTATTGTCTACAGTAATATGAACTGTTTGGTACTTGTTGTTGTCGAGAATTATAGGTTCATACACCATACATTTGTTAAAGTCGAGAAGCGTAAACACCATGTCGAGGTGAATAAACGACTCGGGTGTGTGTGGTAGCTCTTGAACGATGATATGGAACCTACTTTTATCGCTTCGTTGCAGTATTCTCGAAAGGATAAAGTCAATTCCTTGCGATGTTGTACGGCATCCGTTGCCAATTATGAGCACATCTTCACGAGCAATTAGTACATCGCCACCTTCAATAGATATATGCTTGTTGTCTTGTGCTATGTACGGGTTTATTGTGCTAGTGGTAAATGTTCCAGAATGGTTAAAGATAGCCTCCATTATGATTGCTTCTCTATCACGAACCTTATTGGCCATTTTACCAATAAGCACCTTATTGTTGATGGATATTGATGCATCGCGTGTAAAGTAGAAGTTAAAAAGCGGATGAAGGGAGTACCTGTCCTCACTTAGAAAGGTTGTTAAGTTGTTTCTCTTTAGGGGTAAACCTTCAATAAGCGCTTTGCTTAGTGCTTCTGGCGATAGCTCTAAAAGTTCGTCAACCAACTGGTACTGCTTTTCTGCAGCACAAAGGTCTCTAATAAGCTCTTCCTTTACCGATGGGGTTGATAAGGTTTGGGTTAGCAAGTCTCTTACCTCAAACGTTTGGGCAACTTTGCTAAGCACTCCAATTACTTGCTGGTACTCTTTTTTTGCTATAGATAGGTTCAGAATGTCGCTATAAAGTGCTCTTTGGGCATTCTCGGGGGTCATGTTCTCCACCTCTGCACCAGGCGAATGGAGTATAACACCCTCGAGCGTTCCAAATTCCGAGCTTACGTTTATTTCCATGTGGGTTTTATTATTAGTTCTTGAGTGGGGGCAAATTTACAATTCCGGGAACAGATTGCAAAGCTATAATTAAGACTATTTCTTCGAATTGTAAAGATGTGTAAAAGTTATATTTTTACGGATACTTATATAACATAGTAATCTTGATGAAACGACTCTTGCTTATTCTATTCTGCATTTGCACTTTAATTTTGTGTGGCACTGCAAATCCGACATGTTTAATCAGAGGGAAGGCGATGCTCCTTGCTGTTCAAACTAGCGAGAAGATGCAATCGGGTGTTAAAAAGGAAACGGATGAGGATACCCGTAAGCCTGCGGCTCTTCCCAATACGACAATAAGCAAGAAATCGAGGGAACATTCTTCGACTGTTGCCTTTTTATTGCCTATCTCTATAATGCTTTTAGTTATTATGAGTTTAAGCTTAGCGGGATTTATTCGGTATAGGCGCTTATACAAAAGGGAGCAAGCCGCAATGTCGTTACTTCAAAACAAGTATAATGCAGATGTGAGTTTTTTTAAGGATAAAGAGTTCTTGATGAAAATTCTGGAAATGGAGGAGCGAAATGTTTTGGTAAACAAACTGGTTACTAAACTCAACAAGATAAAGGATAAGCAGCCGAAGGAATACCAAGGATGGATGACTTTAGCTACAATAGAAGTTGAAAAGTATAAGGTTCCCGATTTGTGGGATGTGTTTGAACATGATTTTGTAAAGCTTCATCCTCAATTCAAAAAGGATTTAAGCAGTAAGTTTCCTGATTTGACCGATAATGAGTATAAGGTATGTGCTCTTATTCGGGTTAACTTTAAAACTAAGGATATATCGGAGATAACCGGAGTTAGCGTAAAGAGCATTGAAGCTATTCGAACCCGGCTTCGGAAGAGGTTTGACCTGTCGAGCACTGACGTCCTATTGGGGGATTACCTCAATCAATTCGAATAAAAAAGGTGAGCAGCAATGCTCACCTTTTCTTTTACATGTGCTATATTTTACTTAAGCCATTTATCGAGCCATCCGAAGAATTCGCGTTGCCAGATAACCGCATTTTGTGGTTTGGTAACGAAGTGGGTTTCCTCGGGGAATACAAGCAGCTTGGCTGGGATTTGTCTTAGCTTTGCAGCATTGTATGCTTGTAGGCCTTCGGTGTAAGGGATTCTGAAGTCGCGTCCACCTACAATTACCATGATAGGGCTATCCCAGTTCTGAACGAAGCGGTGTGGGCTATTGGCGAACGAGCGCTGTGCAACGGCGTTGCTTTTATCCCAATATGGACCGCCAAGGTCGTGGTTGGCAAAGAAGGTCTCCTCGGTGGCAGCGTAGAAGCTTTCGAGGTTGAACATGCCGTTGTGGGCAATAAATGCCTTGAATCGCTTCTCGTGATTTCCGGCAAGGAAGTAGGTAGAGTAGCCGCCGTAGCTAGCTCCAACGCATCCTAAATGGTTTGCATCAACCCAAGGCTCCTTCTTAACATCGTCGATGGCGCTTAGGTAATCCTTGATGTTCTGACCGGAGTAGTCGCCAGAGATTTGTGCATTCCACTCCTGACCGAACGATGGAACCCCGCGACGGTTTGGCGCTACAATTACGTAATCGTTAGCGGCCATAATTTGGAAGTTCCAACGGAAGCTCCAGAACTGGCTTACGGTTGATTGTGGTCCGCCTTGGCAGTAGAGTAGGGCTGGGTACTTCTTGTTAGCGTCGAAGTTTACTGGAAGAATTACCCAAACGAGCATCTTCTTGCCATCGGTGGTGGTAACCCAACGCTCTTGAGTTTCGGCCATCTTAATATGACGGTAGATATTGGCGTTGGTAAAGGTTAGCTGGGTTTCTTTGCCGGTTTTAATGTCAATTCTAAAAATTTCAGACGACATCTTGATCGACATCTTTTGGCCTACCAGCACCCCATTGTTGAAGCTGCAAGCGGTGTAGTCGTGGTAGCCCTTGGTGAGCTGGGTGATGGCCTTCTTTGCCACATCAATCTTAAATACCTGCTCGGTACCTTGGATTCCGCTGGTAAAGTAGATGGTCTTGCTATCGTTGCTCCACGTGTAGGTTTCGATGTTTTGGTCGAATCCGGCAGTAGCGTATGTTTTTACGCCAGTAGCAACGTCCATTAGAAAGAGGCGCTTTTGGTCGCTCTCGTAACCGTCGGTTTTCATGCTCCACCATGCAATGGTTTTACCATCGGGCGAGAAGGTTGGGTAACGGTCGTAGCCGGCATTATCCGAAGAAATGTTTTCGGTTGTTTTGCTCTCGATGTTGTAAACAAGGATGTCGGAGTTGGTGCTGGTGGCGTACTGACGGCAGGTTAGCGGCTTGGTGGCGAACACGATCTTCTTAGAGTCGGGGCTCCACTGCACCTCTGCGATATCGTAATCGGTTGCCATTGGGGTATCCCAGGTTTGATCCTTGTTGATGTCTATAGCACCTTCGATGGTGTTATTCTTAAAGTCGGCAACAAAAATGTGGCTGTAAGCGCCATCTTCCCAGCTGTCCCAGTGGCGGTACATCAGGTTGTCGAAGATCATCACGTTCGACTTTTCCATCTCGGGGTAAACCTCTTTGCCGGTCACCTTTTGTAGCTTCACATCGGTTGCGTATGCTATTTTCTGTCCATCGGGAGAAATCTGGAAACCGTTGATGTCGCCATCGAGGCTGCTTAGCTTGGTCATTGCACCATTTTCGAGGGTGTACTTCCATAGCTGCGAGCCTCCCTCGCGGGTCGAAAGGAAGTAGATGGTCTTACCGTCCTTGCTCCATGCAGGGTTCGACTCCGATCCCTTTTCGTCCGTAATCTTTTTAGGCTCTCCACCCTTTGTAGATAGAAGGTAGAGGTTGGTAACGCCCTTATTCTCCTTAAGGTTGTAGTACGAAATAGGGTATACCACCTGTTGTCCGTCAGGCGATAGGCTAGGAGCGCCAACGCGTCCGAATTTCCACATGATCTCGGGGGTGAGGATGCCCTTGGCAATTTCCTCCTTGGTAAGCGCAGTGTCGATGGCGATTGCCCCGGTTGCTGCTTGTGCCCCCTTTCCTGATGAGAATGCCATAAGAGAAAGGAGCAGCAGTGCTGCTGGTTTAAAGTGTATTTTCTTCATACGAAAAAGAATTTTGCGGTTTAACTAGCATGACGATGTTTTTTTATCATCGTTACGCTTTTGGTAAGCCTTGCCTAGGCAAGTTTGCTTACTATATGGAGGTAAAAGTACAATTTTGACGATAATGTGATATCGTTGTGCACTTTTTGCCAAGGATTTTAATCCATCTTCATAAATAAAACGCTTTAAGCGATCTGTATATCGTAGCACAAAGCGTATCCCCCGCTGGCGGGGGCAGGGGGGTGGACAATGCTCGTTGATGTTAGAAAACTTTTGCCTAAGAAAAGATGTTAGACATAATACTCTGGTTAACTAATATGGATTACCGAGAATCCACCCCCTACCCCCGCCAGCGGGGGATATTCTTCGAAAAAGTTTTGTGCAATTATTTATAGTGGGTTGAACCATCAGCCTTCGGTCCAATCTTCTCTAAAATGAAGTCAACCTTCTCGTCGAGGGTCAAGTTATAGTCAACCCAGTTGATGGTGGCACCCTTTCGCTCCATGCCCCGGAACCAGGTCATTTGGCGCTTGGCAAACTGGTGGATGGCCATCTCTAGACCGCTAACCATATCGGGGTAGGCGAACTTACCATCGAGGTAGCTGCCCACAAACTTGTACTCCAGCCCGTAGTAAAGGAGGTCGTCGATGGTGACACCCTTGGCAAGTAGCGCCTTCACCTCGTCAATAAGCCCCTCGTCGAGCCGCTGGTGCAGTCGTTGGGTGATGCGCTGGCGGCGCAGCTCGCGGGGAATGTCGATGCCAAAGTAGATGTTGGCGAGCTTAGGGTACTCCACCTTTTCTTGCGGATGATCCCTATAGTAGGTTTCGATTTCGATGGCGCGTATGGCGCGTTTCTTGGTGTCGACATCGGTTTTGTTGTGCAGCGTTTTCATGGCACTGAGCATATCGGTTAGCTCCTCGAGCGTGTACGCCTCGAGCGATGCCCTTAGCGCTTCGTTCTGTGGAACCGGCTTCAGGTCGTAGCCTTCAACCACAGCTTCGACGTACATTCCCGATCCACCGCATACGATGGCCTGGTTGCCCCGAATGGCAACCTCGTTGTAGGCCTTTAGGAATGCCTGCTGGTACTCGAACACGTTGAAGCGTACTCCTGCATCAACAATATCTATTAAGTGGTATGGAATATGGCGCCCGTTGAGCTGGTACTCCGAGAGATCTTTCCCGGTGCCGATGTCCATTCCGCGGTACACCTGGCGCGAGTCGGCCGAGAGTATTTCGCCACCCAACCTGTCGGCTAGCGCAACGGCTAGGGTGGTCTTGCCGCAAGCGGTTGGACCTACAATGGTTATGAGGTCGTATGTTTTTTTGCTCATTGCAGTTGAAATGCTTTAAAACATGGGAGTTTTATGCAAAAATAGCCTATTTTTGTCTGCTTTTTTAATGCACGCTCAAATGAACCCTAAACAACTCTGGAATAGAATATTTGGTCTTCTTCGAAATCCGAAAATGGAATGGGAGGAAATCCGAGAGGAGAACGTTGAGATTAACGCCTTGTACAAAGCTTACCTCATTCCCTTTTGTGCCATCTACGCATTATCGACGTTTATTGGAGACCTGATTTGGACGCAAAGCGATAGCCTTGGAGAAATTATCGGTCAAACCCTCATCGATTTTGCCGTTCCATGTGGCTCGGTAATCGTTTTAACCTACGCCATCGAGAGGCTTTCGGTTAACTTCGACTCTACCAAGGATCTGACGCTTTCGGCTAAGCTGGCCATCTTCTCCATTGCTCCGGCATTGCTGTTTATGACCATCGGCAATATCTTTCAGGTTCAGCCCATCAATGGTTTGATGCGCCTTGCCTGCTTCTACTCGCTGTACGTGCTTTGGCTGGGCTTTAAGCCGGTTTTGGGCACGGTTACCGAGCAGCGCTTGGGCTACACCGTACTCACCGTGCTGATTTTTGTGGGGATAACCCTTATTGCCCACCTTATTCTAAGGGGATTGCTGGCCATCGTATTTTAGAAGGTATTTTTCTATATTTGTAAAGCAGGGCTCGGAGCTCTGCTTTTTTGTCATCGTAACATGGATAAACCAAAAGTCAACATACGGAATAAGCGTGCCAGCCACGACTACGAGTTCATCGAGACCTACACCGCCGGCATCGTGCTAACGGGTACCGAGATCAAGTCGATTCGTGCCGGCAAGGTGAGCCTGGTGGATACGTTCTGCTACTTTCACCGTGGCGAACTCTTTGTTAAAGGGATGAACATCTCGGAGTACTGGTGGGGAAGCTACAACAACCACGATCCGCGGCGCGACCGTAAGCTGCTGCTGCAGCGTAAGGAGCTGGCTAAGCTCGAGCGCAAGTCGCAGGAGAAGGGGCTTACCATCATCGCTACGCGCCTGTTTATAAACGATAGGGGGCTGGCTAAGCTCGATATTGCTCTAGCCAAGGGTAAGAAGGAGTACGACAAGCGCGAAACCCTGAAGCTGAAGGACGCCAAGCGCGAGATGGACCGCCACCTGAAGATATAGAAAACGCCGACTGCAAAGTCGGCGTTTTTTTGATGCATATAGAAAGATTGTAGCTGTTATTCTGTGGCCTTGCATCGGTAAATCACTTTAACCGGAGTCACTTTATCATCGAATTCACGATAGTCTGTTTCGTTAAATACTCTAACAACTTTTCCTTCGCAGCTATATAGAGTAGGCATATTGACGCTGTTACAAAGGGGATCTGTACCCCTAATAAAGAACACAGTTTGATTGTTGTATATGCCCTGAATGATTGAACTCTCGCAGCTACAATTTGTAAGGGAGTTCTTCATGTCCTTAAGCCAACCAACTTCTTCGATTGGATTTGCAGAGGTACAAGCATTCGTTGTATCTACTGTTGCATCCTTGGTGCATCCCATAAATAGGATGCCTAGAATTAAAATAACACCGAGCTTTTTCATAAATGCAATCTTTTTGGTTTTCGATCTAAATAATCCCGGAAGGAAATTTAAAAACATTTTCTAACATTAACAATAATTATGCCAAAGGTGGCATATGGAGCGTTCCGAATTTCAGCCTCTTCCGCGAGGAATGGACTCGGGTGTATTTTACGGCCACTTTTGCTCAATTAACAAGACGCTAATCCGACATCCCTGCGTTAGGAACGCCGTGGTCGTATTCGGAACAGCTGAAATTACGTCTCATTCGAGCGTGCTTATGAGCCGTTGGTTTTGCTGTTTACCACTAGTCGATGCGCCCTGTATTTCATGGCAGCAGTATTTTAGTAGGGCAACCGTACCCTCTCGAAACTAACGCAGCGTATTGCTGCAATGTTCATACTTCGGTAGGCTGGTGTAGGCGCCGTAAAAAACATTGCGTAGGGCGGCTATGTCTATTTGAAATCTCAAAAACCAGCCCTATTTTCGCGCGCCGCTAATGGCTTAAACAAAACTACATTATGGAAAGAAATGACGGTGTTCTTACTCTAAAAGACACAACCGCCAATCCCGCTCCACTTGGGCTTCTTGGCTTTGGTTTAACCACCATTCTTCTAAACCTGCACAATGTTGGATTCTACGGATTAAATGCCATGATTATTGGTATGGGAATCTTTGTAGGAGGGCTTGCTCAGGTAATTGCGGGAGTAATGGAATTTAAGAAAAACAACACGTTTGGGGCAACCGCCTTCACAGCGTATGGCTTTTTCTGGATTTCGCTTGTGATGATTTGGCTGTTGCCACGTACCGAGATGGGCGCAGAGCTTAAGCCTACAGCCGAATCGATGGGCTGGTTCCTGCTTGTATGGGGTGTTTTCTCTGCATTTATGTTTGTAGGAACCCTTAAGATGAACCGCGTGATGCAAATCGTTTTCGGTTCGCTTGTGGCCCTTTTTGCGCTGCTGGCTATTGCCGACTTTAGCGGTAACGAAGCGGTTAAGACCCTTGCTGGCGCCGATGGCATCCTATGCGGTGCTATGGCTCTTTACGCCAGCGTGGCTCAAATCCTAAACGAGGTGTACGGGAAAACGGTACTCCCGCTAGGGGCAAAGTAGGGTAGCCCTTCGATGGGGCGCTTTTGCCGAAAAGAAATAGAAAGAGGCAGCCTTTCGGCAGCCTCTTTTTTTATGCTACTATGGCCGTAAGCGATTTCGTATTCGGGAGTAGGCTATGCGGATGGCTGTTCTAGTACCTATTCCAGCTGCTCATCTGCTCGGTGGACTTGCGGATCTTATCGCGCGTTTTGGCCTCGGAGTAGCCGATGGTAACCAGCAGCGGAATGCGCCGACCCCTATCTACCTGCAGCAGCTTCTTGACCTTCTTCTCGTCGAACCAGCCGATGATGCAGGTGCCAAGCCCCAGGTCGGCCGCCTGCAGGCACAGCTGGTTTACGGCTATGCCCACGTCGAGCAGCGAGAAGTCCTTCCGCTTGATGGCGCTGGCAATGGTGGCCAGTACGTTCATCCGCTCGACCACCACCGCTACGATTACGGGTGCCTGATGGACAAATCGATTCATGCCCAGCTCGGTTGCGCAGCCGGCCACCTGCTCCTTTAGCGCGGGGTCGTCTACCACCACGAACTTCCACGGCTGCGAGTTGTCGGCCGAGGGCGACAGCCGAGCCGCCTCGATGCACTGCAGCAGCTTCTCCCGCTCAACGGGGAGGTCGGCGTACTTCCTATCGCTTTGGCGATGCTTTACTAGCTCTGAGAATTCCATAGGGAGTTTAAGTTAGAGTTGAATGTGAACTAGAACCGATATCCTACCTTCATGTTTAGGGGAAGGGTTAGCTGGAAGTATTTTCCTTCCCTAAATAGGTAGTCTTGTAGGACATCAGGATCGGGTTTGCTGTAATCATCGGCGTACTGGTGGGTGGCGATGTGGTAGCTTACTCCCAAGCCTCCGTATAGCTCGAGCAGAAAATGGTTGAACATAAACTGTTTTCCAATTTTCAAGTTCAAACCAACAACATCCTTATTCACCGTATAGTCGTCGTAGAAAACGCCGCCCCCAATATTGACGTATGTGGTGAAGATATTCGATATGGAATGAGTGTAAAATGATTCCGTTGAAACATAGAAGTTGTGCTTCCCTGTTGCGTTGGTCCAAATAAATCGTTTTGCTTCCACCCTCACCTTGTATCCCGAGTGGCTAAAGTCTTGCGAATTGAAAGTAAACAAATCATGTTTTAACGGTACTATGCTTCTCTTGATTATTATACCTCCATCTAGTTCAATGGCCCATTTCCTATTTAACGCATGTTCGTATGCCAGCTGGATAGATGGCTCATAGATGTTGAACAGGTTTAGCGGGTAGAAAGAAATCGAGCTATTCTTTGCTGTAGTAGTTAACATCTCTTGTTTGCCATCTTGGGCAAATAGCGAGATGTTAAAAGCTAGGAAAGCGAGAATGGTGGTTATGAAAATCTTTTTCATATTCAAAAGAATTCAGTTCTTACTAAATTAATGCAATCATTAACGGCAACCTACCTCCCTGAACAGGAGAATTCCATAGGTCGTTGTGCTTGTTAATACGATGCTGTGTAAACCTAAAGGCTACTTATCTTCCCTTGGCTTGCTGGCTGGCTGCGCAAACCACGAAGCTACGTATGCCGTAAATGTACCAAAAAGCCCGACTCCCGCAGTCATTAGGACGGCCGCAATTATTCTACCTTCTGTAGTTACAGGGTACTTATCGCCGTAGCCCACGGTGGTGATTGTAACGTATGCCCACCAAATGGCATCTTCGGCGGTTTTGATGTTGCTGTTTGGCGCTTTCTCGACCTGAAGTATCGCTATCGCCGAAAAAATAACGAGCAATAGGGCAAGGATGGAGATTGAGGTAAATGCCCCCTTTGTTCGATTCCTGAAGATATACGTTATGAAGTTTTTGTTGGACTGGAATACTCGAAGTAATCTTATAAGGCGTATAACTCGCACCAACCTTCCAGCTCGTAGGTATTCTACCATCGGAATGCACGAGGCAAGGTCAACCCATCCCCAACGCAAAAATGCGAGCTTGTTTTTCGCATAGTAAAACCTGTAGCAAAAGTCGATGAAGAATACTACACAAATGGCGTTGTCAGCGTAAAAAAGGATCTTTGAAACTTCGGTGGGGAGCTTGTATAGGGTGCTTACGAGTAGGACAATTAAAACGTAAAACGATAGAACGAAGGTGATAATGTCTAGATAGCCAAGCCTACCTGTTACATAGCTGGGCGCTGAATCCTCGTTAAGGTTTTCCATATATCTTTTTATTGTTGTGATGAGGTTTGCCCTAGATAATGGCAAAAGGGTGGCTAAATTAAGCAATAACCTCAAATCTGATTTCCGCGTAGTAAAAAAGTAAAGCGGGAGATATAAAATCTACCGCTTTAATACATGCTATAAGGGGTGTATTCTGGTTACTTCTCGGAATCGTAGTGGCAGACTGTGCTAAGAAGCTCCGCGGTGTACTTGTAAATATCATCCAACGATTCTATTTCCACTTTTGTCTCCTTCTTTTCACCATCAAATAGGCCAATATGCTTTTTGGAAACCCCATTAAACCATAACCTGCAAATTGGTTTTCTGTTGTTGTCGTCTAGTATAATGCTGAAATAGGATTGAGAATCTCTAAAGTAGATTCTTGAAGCGTCAATTTTGGTTCTTAGGATGCTCTTCACAATGTAAAAGGCATTCATTTCGTCTTCGGTTGTGACTACCTTGCTCTCTGTGCTTTCAGGTTGTTGGGCTTCTGTACTGCTTTCCTCTGGTCCTTTTTTTGTTTGGTTTATCGCGTTCATTAAGCGATCGCTCACAATGTCGTTAAAGGTTTGTTCAACGGTTTTCTTTACTAGCTCCGTAAATTGCAGCATTACCTTTTCGGTTGCTTTTCCTTCATAAACTCGGCTGACAAAGTATTTGACAAACTCAGGTGTCGGGTTGGCAATTTCTGAGCTTAAAACAGTTCTAATCGCGTTGCTGTACTTCAGCTCGCTTGCTGTTGTGAGGATGGTATTTACATCAAACCCGCTTTTGTGAAACTTTGAAAGCTCTTTTATTTGCTGATCCTTCGGATTTGTGATGTCAAAGCTGAAAAATGGTTTTTCATCCATTTTGTTGGTTGAATCTAAATCGGTGTAAAAGTTGTACTGCACACCGTTTGTTAGCAGCGCAAATCTTGCTTTCGTCAAATGAAAGTACTTATGTACTTGGGTGTAGTGCTTGTCGAGGTTCTCCGAATGATTTTTACATTCAATAATAAGTATAGGCTGATTTTCTTTTAGAATGGCGTAGTCAACCTTTTCAATATTTTTAGCCCCATAGTCGGTTATATACTCTGGAACAACTTCCATTGGATTAAAGATGTCATAGCCGAGGCTCTGTATGAAGGGCATTATAAAAGCGCTCTTGGTCGCCTCTTCTGTTTGAATTTGGTCTCTTAGCTTCACAACTTTGTCTCCAAGTTGTTTGATCTGCTCTTTAAATTCCATAACGTTCTAGTTTAATAGATTAATATTTGAAGTTCTCTTTTTACCTATATAGAGGTTTAGCGTTAATGCTATTGCAATACAGCGCTGCAGATGGCAATAAAGAACGTCAAACCCAGCCGTAAAATCGTATAATCTCAAATCTTCATCTCGAACGAGGGCACACCACGGTAAACATTTGCTATTCTTACTGGTAGATATACGATTATAAGTAGGCTTCTAATGTAATAATAAAAGTCTATCGTTAATCAGTGTTATAGAAAAAAGTCGTTGAAAAAATGATTCCCTCTATTGATGTGCACTTCGGAGGTGCTGGCAGATGGGCACCAGCCGAGTGATGCCGATTTCTAGGAGCTGGTAAATGGGCATCAGCCGATTGATGTGCACTTCGGAGGTGCTGGCAGATGGGCACCAAACAGCTGTCTTCGATTTCCAGCCGCTCTGAAGCGGACAACAAGCAGCTGTCTTCGATTTTTAGCCGCTCGGAAGCCGACGACAAACAGCTGTCGTCGATTTCCAGTCGCCCTGAAATGGACGACAAACAGCTGTCGTCGATTTCCAGCCACTCTGAGGCGGACAACAAGCGGCTGTCTTCGATTTTTAGCCGCTCGGAAGCCGACGACAAACAGCTGTCGTCGATTTCCAGTCGCCCTGAAATGGACGACAAACAGCTGTCGTCGATTTCCAGCCGCCCTGAAATGGACGACAAACCGCTGTCTTCGATTTTCAGCCGCTCGGAAGCCGACGATAAGCAGCTGTCTTCGATTTCCAGCCATCGGGAAGCCGACGACAAGCAACTGTCGGTTGATTAGTGTTCTTTTTAATTAAGGAAGTAGTATGATAGCGGTAATTTGTTGAAGTATAGATTTTGGAAAAATAAGGATGAATTTAATTGTTAATTAAAAATAAATATTAATCTTTAAGGCAGGTCTCCAAAGCCTACCCCAAAGCTTTCGTACTGGGGATACCAACAGTTCTGTTGCCCATGTACGGATTTTTATAAACAAAAAAATTGGTAGAACAATGAGAATTTTATCATTAGATCTTAGTAAGCTGCAGGTAAAGGAAGTCGGTTCTTTGGCAGCGTTTGTTATTAAAAGGTTAATGGTGCTGCTAACCGGCAAGCACGTTCCCCAAAAAATGGTGGATAACATTTTGGACGCGAATAAGGATTTCGATAGGGCAGTGGGCTCTAACGTCAATCCCGAGCAGACCAAGGTGCTACACCTCAAGGACGATGTTTGCGACAGCTCGCTGCAGGAGCTCAAAGGGCTAGCTATCGCAGCAACGGTTCGGCGCGACGAAAATGTACGAAGTGCAGGCGAGCGGGTGCTTACCGCCATTCGGCACCGGGGCTACAACATGCAGGAGTTTCGCATTCCCGTTCAGGTTGATACCATGCGCCAGCTTCTCGCTGATATTAAGGAGTCGCCCTCGCTAACAGCCGATATCGCCACCATTGGGGCTACCGACGTGGTGGTACGGATGGAGCCTGAGGTGAATGATCTTGGAAACTTCGTAGAGAGTATTCAGGATGTTAATGGTGCCGATAACCTGTCGAGCGTTGAGGCTACCCGCCGCCTACGCTCCTCGATGAGCCAGGTGTTCCAGTATCTCAATTCGGTATCGGACTACGAGCCCGAGGTGGCCGCCGCCATCGAGCAGATCAACGGTGCCATTGAGCCGTTTGCCGTTACCATAAAGAGCCGCGCCACCATTCGCGAAAACGAGAAGAAGGAGGCGGAGGGTAAGTAGAACGGCCGCAGTAGGATTTGGAGGTTAACATGTACGGTATACGATGGCGCAGCTCGGCAAGGGATGCGCCATTTTGTTTGAGGGGCGTACAACGGTGCAGCAACCATGCAGCGCGCAGCACCTAAGGCCGCCGATGGGCTCGAAGGGCCGTGGCGGCATAGTGCACGAAGGGTAGCAACGTGATGGGGGAGAGGTAGGAGTCGTACCGTCCTATCAGCTGCCGGGTAGGTTGCTCTTGAGCTTCTCCACGTCGGCCGTAAGCTTGGCGATTTGCGACTTCAGGCTGTTCATCTCCTCGCTTATGGCGTTGTCTATGGCAAACGAGAGGACGCCTTTGGCCTTCCACACCTCCAGGATGTCCTGTGGGCCTACTCTGTAGGGGTCGTATAGCGGGTTGTCGGATACGAACAGGAAGGTTCCATCGTCGTCGATGTTGTTGTATAGGCGCTTAAACGCCACGCCCTCGGTTTCGGTAAGCACCACGTAGGCTTGGCCATCCTTAACGTTCATCCAGTTCTCGACGTACTCGCATACGATGTACGATCCCGAAGGTATGGGCAGCATGCTGTCGCCCTTAATCTGGAACATGCGGTAGGTGCGCTCGGCGCTCATCTCGCTAATGGGCAGCTCGAACGATGGGAGCTGCTCTACGTACTCCATATCGGCATAGCCGTCGAGGTACCCGGCCGATGCCTGTACCGGAACAATGGTAACCTGCTCGCGGTTGCTGGCGTTAACCACGGTGGTAAGCACCCTGAGCTCGGTTCCCTGCATTTTGGGGCGGAATGATTTCAGCTGATCTTCGGGGGTGATGCTCAAGTCTACCGAGATAAGCTCGTCGATCCGTATCCGAAAAAGGCACGAAATCTGCATAAGGGCGCCCAGCTTAGGGGTGGCGCGGCCCTCTTCGTACGAGCCAATTACCGAACGGTTGGCGCCGATTCTACCGGCAAGCTCCTCCTGCGTAAGGTTATGCTTCTTGCGTAGGTACTTCAAGTTCGATGCAAAGCACTCTTCAATCTTCATGTTGTGGTGGTTTTAGCACGTTTCACCTTGGTTTTTCTCAATCGCTACAAGTGCAACTAGGGCGTTTCTGCTCGATGGCGGCTCGCGACCTCCTCCTTGTTGGCCCTTTCTTTTTCTATGTGGAGATTTTAGGGGCACTCCGAGGTGGACCTTTCTTGAGCTAACGGCGTTGGTCTGGACGGAGGATGTAGGTCTATTGGCCTCTTCAGCATGCGCCTTTCTCAGCCTTTACGTCGTCCTGCCGTAGCATCATCAGTAACGCAAGCCCAATTAACAGCTTTTTTAGCCATTTGCCAAATGTTTTAGCAATAAATTTGTAGAACATCGTATAAATGCTATATATTTGCCAATAATATTAGCAAACTAAACAGCTATTGCTATGGATTTGGCTAAAAAAATAGGCATTTTGGCCAATGCGGCCAAGTACGATGTGTCGTGCGCCACCAGCGGGAGCAAGCGCAAGAACAGCAGCGGAGGTTTGGGCAATGCGCTATCGGCGGGTATCTGCCATAGCTTTGCCGACGATGGGCGGTGCATCTCGCTGCTAAAGGTGCTCTTCACCAACCAGTGCATATACGACTGTGCCTACTGTATCAACCGTCGCTCTAACGATGTGCCACGCGCCGCCTTTACGGTTGATGAGCTGGTAGACCTTACCATAAACTTCTACCGTCGCAACTACATCGAGGGGCTCTTCCTTAGCTCGGGCGTGGTGGTTTCGCCCGATCATACCATGGAGCGGCTGGTTAATATTGCCAAGAAGCTGCGCCTGGAGCATAAGTTCAACGGCTATATTCACCTAAAGGCCATTCCGGGAGCCTCGCCGGAGCTGCTCAACGAGGCAGGCTTGTACGCCGATCGTATGAGCGTAAACATCGAAATACCTACCGATAGCGGGCTGAAGTTCCTTGCCCCCGAAAAGGATCATGCCAGCATCATCCATCCCATGCTATACATAAAGGATAGGATTGTGTCGAACAAGGAAGAGCGCCGCATCTTCCGGAAGGCGCCGTCGTACACGCCCGGAGGGCAGAGCACGCAGGTTATTGTAGGCGCTACCAGCGAAAGCGATTCGGACATCCTTCATCTTGCCTCGGGCTTGTACAAGGGGGCAAGCCTAAAGCGCGTTTACTACTCGGGCTACCTGCCAACCAATGCCTACGACAAGCGGTTGCCGGCCGTTTCTGCACCACCGCTCAAGCGCGAGAATCGGCTCTACCAGGCCGACTGGCTGCTGCGCTTCTACCACTTCGATGTGGACGAGCTGGTGGATACGCTTAACCCCAACCTCGATCTCGACATCGACCCCAAGGCGGCATATGCCATTCGCCATCCCGAAATCTTTCCGGTTGACGTAAACAAGGCCGATTACGAGCAGCTGCTGCGCGTGCCCGGCATTGGGGTTCGCTCGGCCAAGCTAATTGTGGAGGCGCGGCGCTACCGCCGGCTCGACAGCGATAACCTTCGCAAGATTGGAGTGGTAATGCGCCGGGCTAAGTACTTTTTGACGTGCAACGAGCTTCCCAGCAAGGCGCTGCTGAGCGACTATCAGCCCGGTACGCTAAAGTCGCTCATCCTTCACGATGCGGCCATCGCAAAGCCACAACAGCTAACGCTATTTTAGCCATGCATCCTGCGGTACCATATAAAAGCAGCGTTGCCATTGTGTACGATGGCACTTTCGAAGGGCTTCTCTCGGCCGTATTCGACATTTACGAGCAAAAGCTGCTGCCAACAACCATCACAACCGACACGCAATCCATGCTTTTCGGCCAGCAGATAACCCTGGTTAAGGACGAGTATAAAAGCGAGCGCGTATTTAATGGCATCTGCAAGTACGGAGGAATGGCAACGTGCGATATGCTCTACCATGCCTTTATGTCGAATGTACCCATGGCCGAGATCGACATATTTCGCTACCTGCAGCTGCTTTTTAAGCTTAAACGAGATGTTTCGGGGATGATGGGGGAGGGGTACATCCTTCGCGTGAGGCAGATGCAGCGCAAGGTAACCCGCGAGGCTCACCGAATGCTGATGTTTATCCGATTCGAGCAATCGAAGGATGGTACCTACTTTGCCCCCATAGCCCCACAGTACGATGTTCTCAAAATCATAGTTTCGCACTTTAAGAATCGCTTCAACGATCAGGCGTGGGTGATTTACGATACCGCCCGTAACTACGGCGCTCATTTCGATGGCAAGGATGTTGCGCTAATTACCATCGAGGAGCCCACCTTTAACATCGAGAATGGGAGGCTGTCTTCCTCGATGGTTGCCGAATGCGAAGCGGAGTATCAGCACCTTTGGCAGGTATTCTTTAAAGAAATCGCCATAAAGGAGCGAAAGAATCTGAAGCTGCAGCAAAACTTCATGCCAAAGCGGTTTTGGAAATACCTTACCGAAAAGAGATAGCAAACTAAGGTTAATCTCTATTTACATCCCTAAAAAACGGGGGCTGAAAGAATGATCCTTGTTGCACACCCTGCTACATTACAGCTTATTACCTTATTTGATGCTTGTTGGGGTTGGTAAATTAATTCCTAAATGGGGCTATATTTGCACCTCAAATCATCAGCAATGAACTTCTTTAGCTTACTCGATCTAATCGGAACATTCGTATTTGCCATAAGTGGAACCATAGCAGCCGGAGAAAAGCGCCTCGATCTTTTTGGTGCTGCTTTTATCGGTTTTGTTACAGCAATTGGCGGCGGAACGCTGCGCGATATGATGATTGGCATAAGTCCTGTTAGCTGGACATCGTCGATGGCTTACCTATACGTCATTATCCTTGCCGTAATAATCACCTTTTTTCTGAAAGAGCAGATTTTCCGATTTCGCAGAACAATCTTTCTTTTCGATACCATAGGTATTGGAGTATTCACCATTATTGGTGTCGAGAAGGCGCTGGCAAATGGGATTAACACTCCTGTGGCCATTATTATGGGTATTCTGACTGCCGTTGCAGGTGGCGTTATTCGAGACACCCTAAATAACGAGGTTCCCCAAATTTTTAAAAAGGAGATTTACGCTACAGCCTGTTTTGCAGGAGCAGTTGTATACATCCTGCTAAAGCGTTTTGGCATACAAACCGAGGCAAACCAAGTTGCGACGATTCTAATAATAATTGGGATACGAGTTATATCCGTAAAGCAGCAGCTTGGGCTTCCCCGAATGGACTTTAGGGCGCAATAGCAGGGGACTTCCCTAAAAAACAAAAGGATGCTACGTTTTGTATAGCATCCTTTTGTTTTTTGTAAGGTGTCCTCTAAAAAGAATCACAAACTATTTAAAACAAAAAAAGCGCGTAGGCTCACCCTAGGCGCTTCTAAAGTATTAAAACCACTCTTAAGTATAAACAAAAAAACCTCACTTTTTGTAGAGGCTTTCGTCGGGGTGGCAGGATTCGAACCTGCGACCTCCTGCTCCCAAAGCAGGCGCGATGACCGGACTACGCTACACCCCGTTGTTCTTATTTTAAGACAAGCAACGTCTTGTCTCCGGTTTTGTCGGGGTGGCAGGATTCGAACCTGCGACCTCCTGCTCCCAAAGCAGGCGCGATGACCGGACTACGCTACACCCCGTTCACTTGCGGTGAGGGGGGGATTCGAACCCCCGGTACGGTAACCCGTACGTCAGTTTAGCAAACTGGTGGTTTCAGCCACTCACCCACCTCACCGTGATTGCGATGCAAATATAAGGATAATTGCTAAGTTGCCAAACATTCTCCTAACATTTTCCCAGCGAAATTAGGCGTGCGCTGGGAATTGTGGGCTTTTAATGCGTCTCTAGATACTGAAAATTAAAGGGGTTGTTACTTTCGCAACAACCCCTTTAATTTATGTAAATTCGAAAATCAGGCCTCTATTGTGGTGCTTATACCCCGTGCTGCTAGGCCATCGTGCATTGCTTCGAGGTAAATATATTCGCCATGCTTAATGTCGCACTTACCTTTTAGGTGGGCTATAAGCGCGCATTGCTCGGCTTGCTCGGCGGTATGATCGCACACGTCAATCAACGATTCAATTACGTGCTCAAAAAGGTTGACTTCGTCATTATAGAGGATTAGCGAATACCTCGCAGATTCCAACTCTTCGATGTCTCCACCTAAATCCGGTAAAAATTTTTCTAAACTCATTGTTGCTTCTATTGCCCGTTAGGAGTTAACTCAATCTTTGTGACAAATGCTTCGACAATGCCCTCTGAAACAAGCCGATTCTTTAGGGGGATTGCCTGTTCAAATGTATCAAAATTTCCAATGCTGTAGGTGATGAGCCCATCGGCCATTGGCGATTTTATAATCTCTTTATCAGACAATAGCTTTTCCACTATATCCTTAATGTTCTTTGGCATCTCTCCTGCAAATGTCCCAACAACAACCCTAAACATTGCCGATGGAGCAGCTACTGTGCTCTTTGTTTCCATCGCTTTTTTCCCTTCCATCGCTTTTGCCTTTGCTAATGGAACCAGTCTTCTATCGGCGAAGGCAACTATAAAGGCATCCTTAAATCCGTTCTCCTTAACCTGAGCAACCCGGCTCTGAGCGCTGTGGTAGCTGTTAAATATGCCTGCAAACACCCTCTTCCCGCTGCCTGTCGATTCGTAGAACATTGGAGAGAACTTAAATAGCGAGTAGTTTAGCTCCTGAGAGAACAGCCCTAGCTGAAAGGAGTAGACAACCCCTGTTGGCAAAGATCTGGAGCTGGGCATTGGGTTTTGTTGGCTGTACGATGCGGTAGTGTTTACGGCAAACTCGCCGCTATTGGTTGGTGCCGAAAAGGCAATCTGTGGTATCTCTACGTTGTCTCGCTTTACAACGCCAAAGTTTGACGCTTCCGTCAACGCGACATCCGTTTGCTCGCTCTCTTTTTGTGGGTTGAGCGCTGCATACAGCGAATCGGCAATGCTTTTTTCCTTTGCTGCTCGAGCCAGGTACAGGCTAAGCCAGTTGAGCGATTTCTGCTCGTTAAGGTATGCCTCCTCTACTTTCTGGTAGTCGGCATAGGTTTCGCCAATGGCTGCTGTTCCGTTCCTAATTCCTTTTGCTCCAAGGTACGAGCGCTGTGCGTTTTGAAGCAGAACTGAATCTTCGGCAGATGTGCTTGGTAGGGATCGAGCCATTTGGCTCATCACCTCGAAGTAGGCACCATAAAACGATGCCCATCCGCTATTCAACCTTTTTAATGCAGGCTTTAGGCTGGCTTCGTACTCGTTGATCTTGCCCTTAACCTTTTCCATCTCCAGGGTGTCGGATGCGGCAGTAAGTATCTGTTGCAAGTCCTGTATTTGCACACCAGTGGAGGATGCGCTATCTATAAGCGCCATAGCTTGTGGCATACGTAGCGGAGAGGTTGCCAGTTTGTCTAGCTGAGGCTTGGTTAGGTGTGTGGCGAGCAGCTCGTTTCGAACGAACCATTCGTTGACAGCGGGCTTTTCGTTAACCTCAAGCTTTATCTTTCCGCTAATAAAATCGCGCTCCAACGAACTTGCCTGGTCGAGCAGCTGCTCCCTGATGTTGGTTAGCTCCATTAGCCTGTTCTCGTTAAAAACGATTAGTCGCTCCACATCCTGACGGGTAGAATCGGGCATGTCTGCCCATACAGCTCTTAAGCGATCAATCTTTTTGGACGTAGAATCGGTTAGCGACTCGTTGTTTGCCAGCGCCACCTTTATTTTGCGGTATTCGGGAAGTGCGGCAACACCTTCTGTTGACTCAACGGCAACTTTGCTTTGCTGTGTAGCGGCAGCTTCGGAGGCCTTTGGTTCGGGAGTGGCGGCTCTTTTATCTAGCCCTTGTAGGGCAAATGCGCTTTCGGGCGAGAGCTCTACTCTAATGGTATTGTCAACGCCATCTACCTTAAACACGTTTATTGTGCCATTGGTCTTAATTCCGCGCATAGAGGCAAAACAGGCTGTTTTGCCATCCTTGTCGGGAACAAATAGGTAGTCGTCGTAGGGGCTATTGATGGGGAAACCTAGGTTTTCGGGTGCGCTCCACTCTTTCTTTTCCGAGCTGTAGGTTGTCCGGTATATGTCGTAGCCTCCGATGCTGTAGAGCCCCTTCGAGGCAAAGTAGAGCGTGCGGTTGTCGGGACACATGTAGGCGTAGTCCTCGTCGAAGGGCGAGTTAATGGTGCCGGGCAGCCGTTGTGGGCGGCTCCATGTCCGTTCGTCAACCTTTTGGATGAAGAAGAGATCCTTACTGCCGGTTTCGTTTTGTCCGTAGCTGGCATATACCGATATATCGCCAACCCTTCCTCCATCAACATGCGAGAAGATAAGCGAGTTCAACCCCTTTTTACCGTCGATGACGGTTTTTAGCTCGGCAGGAATGTCGCCAAACCCCGAGCTGGAGGGGTAGGTGTCGTAGGTCTTGTAGAAGTCGGCGGCGTTAACCTCGGCTTTAGCAATTGGCGATACCTTAGAGCTGTAGCGTAGCAGGTTTTGCCCGTTAGATGCTGCACTTGCCGCCAGTTCCAGCGCTACCGTAGAAACATCGGGAGATCCGCCATTTACCATAAAGCGCTTGTAGTAGCTTAGCGACTCGTCGAAGCGGTAAAGGTAGCGGCACACCTCGCCCAGGTAGTAGTATACCTTATTGGGTACCTCTTTGGTTGATGCTGCTTTTAGGTACTTATATGCCGCGTTCAGATCTTCGTCGGAAAGAAAGTAGCAAATGCCAAGACGGTAGTTATAGGTGGGGTCTTCGCTGTAGCGTTCGAGCAGCTGACGGTACATAGGGATGGCCTCGCGGTACTTCCCTGCTGCAAAAAGCTGGTTTGCGGCATCCGACGATACCTGTTGCGCCGAAACGCTCACAATGCTTACCAGCAGTATTGACGCCGTTAGTAGTAATCGAAGAGTGCGCATGGTTTTACTGTATTTGATATTGCTAAGGTAACGAATCAAATGGTTTTAACAATTTGATGGGCGTTGGATTTTCCCTACTATCCATGTAAACGGGTAAAGACGCGATGAATCGCGCCTCTACGATCGTCCTACAGCATTCGCCAACGCATCATGCCAAACAAAATTGTGAACGCCCCTCGATTTTTCATTTTTTTTAGTAGCTTTATTGTAAAATTGAACTGATTATGGCAACGTTACAGATTGGCGATAAAGCCCCTGATTTTAAGGGCATCGATCAAAACGGCAAGGCGGTTACCCTTGGCGACTTTGCCGGCAAGCGGCTAGTCCTCTACTTTTATCCTAAGGATAACACTCCCGGCTGTACCGATGAGGCCTGCAGCTTGCGCGATGGCTGGAGCGAGCTTAGGGCGAAAGGATTCGAAGTGTTGGGCGTTAGCGCCGACTCGGAGGCATCGCACCAGAAGTTCATAGAGAAGCATAGCTTGCCCTTTAACCTGATTGCCGATACCGAAAAGGTGATTCTAGAAGCCTACAATGCCTGGGGCGAAAAGAGCATGTACGGCAAAAAGTACATGGGCGTCATCCGTAAAACCTACGTGATAGACGGCAACGGCATCATCGAAAACATCTTCGAAAAGGTGAAGGTAAAGAGCCATGCTGAGCAAATCTTAGACGCGTATAAAAAATAACAAACAGATAAAATGGCCACAGCAAAAGCAGAAATCAACAAAGACAAGCTAAAGGCGCTACAAGCCACCCTCGACAAGATTGAGAAGGATTTTGGTAAAGGCGCAATTATGAAAATGGGCGATAAGCCATCGGAGGATGTGCCCGTTATTTCGTCGGGTTCTATCGGGTTAGACGTAGCCCTGGGCATCGGTGGATATCCACGCGGTAGGGTTATCGAAATCTACGGACCTGAGTCGTCGGGTAAAACCACGCTGGCCATCCATGCCATTGCTGAGGCTCAAAAGGCTGGCGGTATTGCGGCTATCATCGATGCTGAGCACGCCTTCGACCGCTTCTACGCCGAAAAGTTGGGCGTTGACGTGGAAACGCTGCTAATTTCTCAGCCCGACAACGGCGAGCAGGCGCTCGAAATTGCCGATCACCTGATCCGCTCGGGCGCCATCGACATCGTGGTAATCGACTCGGTTGCCGCGCTTACGCCAAAGGCCGAAATCGAGGGCGATATGGGCGACAACAAGGTAGGTCTTCAGGCTCGCCTTATGTCGCAGGCGCTGCGTAAGCTCACCGCCACCATCAGCAAAACCAACACCACCTGTATCTTCATCAACCAGCTGCGCGAAAAGATTGGCGTGATGTTCGGTAACCCCGAAACCACCACCGGAGGTAACGCGCTGAAGTTCTACGCATCGGTGCGCATCGATATCCGCAAGAGCACCCAGATTAAGGACGGCGAGGATGCCACCGGTACCCGCGCCAAGGTGAAGATCATCAAGAATAAGATGGCACCACCGTTCCGTAAGGCCGAGTTCGACATCATGTACGGCGAGGGTATCTCTAAGATCGGCGAGATTATCGACCTAGGCGTGGAGTACGAGATCGTTAAGAAGAGCGGCTCGTGGTTTAGCTACGGCGACACCAAGCTGGGACAGGGACGCGATGCCGTTAAGCAGCTGCTGCAGGATAACCCCGAGCTGGCCGAAGAGCTAGAGGGTAAGATCCGTGAGGCGCTGGCTACCAAGTAGGATTATACCGATTGAAAAGATTTACACTGATCCCTTTCAGATCAGAATTGCATAAGGGGAGGCTACCTGCAACGGGCAGCCTCCCTTCGTTTTTGAATGCGGGCAGCCTTTGCGGAGCTGCGGGGGCTATTCGGATGAGCTATCATGGGCTGACAGGCAGAAGTTCTGCTAGCCTATGCAGTGCCGGAGCAATGCTGCGTAGCTGCTTGCCTATCGGTTGGCTGAGGCTTAGGGAAAAGGGCGCAACGTTTTGTTGGCTTCTGCTAAAAATATTAGCCTTGACGCTTAGCGAGATGGCTAAAATGTGGCTCCAATATGGGCGTAGGGCTTGCAAGATCGAAAAAAATGGCCCATCTTTGCGCCACTTCTGAGAGAAACACGGGTGTAGCTCAGTTGGTAGAGCATCGGTCTCCAAAACCGAGTGTCGGGCGTTCGAGTCGCTCCTCCCGTGCTACAAAAAGAGCCTTATCGTACGATAGGGCTCTTTTTTTGTTCGGGCAAACCGAAAAGTCTGCTTACAAATAACGGTCGCCTGGCAAGCCAGACGACCGTTTATAGATTCAAAATAGGTCGATTCAAAGCTACTGGTTGTTTTCAGTAGTGGAGGTCTTTGCTACGGTTTTCTTAGGAGTCGTGTAGGTAACGTCGAATCCCCATTCGCCAAGCATCTTCGGATTCTTAGCGTGGATGGACTTCAGCAGATTCTTACCACGTCTAACGGCCTCCTCGATAGGTTCCATTAGTAGGTCGCGCTCGCGACATTTTGCCTCGGCCTTCATGCGAAGCTCTTCGGCCTCGCGATTCAGCTCAACAGCTTTTGGAACATTGGAAACAAATTCGGTCCAGTTAACATCGGTTAGCGCCAGTAACGGCGAAGAATTTCCATCCTTTAAATGTTTAACTGTCATTTTATCGGCAACTCCGAGAATCTCTGAGATGTTGTTGCCCAGCTTAACCCTTGAAGAGTTTTCCATGAAATTTAAATTTTTGTGTCTACTTAAAAAAGTTGTTTTATCTATTGCTAAATTAGCTTATTATCTGCAAATAAAATACATTAATGGTGAAAAATTTTGTCATTCTTTTCTATGTATTAACCTGAACGCTAGATTTTACAAGGGATTGAGCCACTTATTGACAGCTAAGAAAATTTATCAACAGGTATGCCTTTAATGGAGCAGATGACTTCCTTATGAGTGTCGGTATTGCGCCAAATAGGGGGCAATAGGAGTAAAAAAAGGAGCGCTTGCTGCGTATGCCACCGGCATTACCGATAATATCTGGTTGTTACGCCCTAATAGTAGTGCTATACATGAGTAGGGAATGCCATACGCTCGTATCCGAGCAAAATACACGGCAAAAAGTATCGGCCATATCGTGTATAAGGGCTTATACAAAAGTATTGAGGGCTATACATATGTATTAAGCAAAATACACTGCGAAAATGTGAATGCTACATCGTGTATAAGGGCTTATACAAAAATATTAGGGGGTATACATATGTATTGGGCTTAATACACCATAAAAAACAGAGGATGGCGTAGCGTATAGAGGCTTATACGTAAGCATTTGGGTAAATTATATGTGGTATATGGGGAATAGGGCAGTGGAGAAGTAAGAACTTGGGCTTCAATCTCAGCATTCGAGGTAAAAATGCTACAAGCAGCAGCGTATTGGCTCTGCTTGGCGAAAAAAATCCGATTAAGGTTGGTTAAGCTAATTACTTTTATTGCTACATTTACGGCAATCCTATAGCAGAAACCTTTTTAGTAAACAAAACTTGTATGGCGCTCGTATGCCCACCTTCCGTTTGCAGAAATAGCTATTCAACTGTAGGAAAAAACAACAAAGTATGACCCCAAAGCAGCAAATTTACCATAAAACGACCCGCATTGGGCGTATATGGGGGTAAAGCGGAAATATGTGCAGATAGTAATATCTATATAACCTAAACCTAAGTCGAAAAATGGAAATAAAAGAGATGAGAAAACTCAACGTATTTGAGATAGATTGTAACCTATTTAGCGTATACAACCAGTTCGATAATCTTTTGTCCGAGTTGAGGAGGCGTACGCTCCCCGATGCAATAGTAGCCTACATCAATAGCGGTATCGATCTTGTTAATTCTACGTCAGATATTGGATTGAAGAATCAGATTAAAAAGACGCAAGCCGATATCCTTAAGCTGCTGGAAAAGGAGCTTAAGCTGGTTACCCAAAACCACTACCGTAACTTCTGGATGGCCGTTGGGACTGCAGGATTTGGTTTGCCCCTCGGTGTTGTTTATGGCTCGCTAGTCCACAACATGGGCATGATGGCTATTGGACTGCCTTTTGGCTTGGTAATTGGCATGGCTGTTGGTTCTTCAATGGATAAAAAGGCGCTTAAGGAAGGGCGACAGCTCAATATTGAGATAAAGTAGCCGGATAGAGTCCTTTTATTAACTCGGCTGGTGGGCGCAATAGGTGCGAGAGTAGAGAATGATTACTAAAAGCACGCCTAAACAAAGAGCACGCAGAGTTGTTTTTTGAATAGGAATAACTTAAACAAGGTAAGCTTATGAAATGCCCAATTTGTACCAACGTAGATTTGGTGATGACCGAACGCCAAGGCGTTGAAATAGACTACTGCCCTAGCTGTAGGGGTATTTGGCTCGATAGGGGCGAACTTGACAAGATTATTGACAAGGCAATTGCAAATGAAAAGGGTGGCCCGGGATACCAGCAGCCCCAGCACGACTATAAGGAGCAAAAGTATCACGACAGCCAAGATTACTATAAGCACCGCAAAAAGCATTGGCTAAACGAACTGTTCGACTAGCAACGCTATGGAGGTGGCTATCTAGGTAATTCAATTTTTACATAAGCAATACGCATACGGTATAAAGCAGGCTCTTAGGCCTGCTTTTGCCTTTTGTAGTGGCATTTTGGCATAAAGGTTGTCCCATCGGAGGATAAAACGATGCCTAACGAAGGGCTACGGCGATAGCTGGAAGTAAAGTGCCAGAAGGGTGCGGATGAGAAAGAGTCATTAAGCTGATTATGCTGCCGATTATGGCACTATTTGGTATATTTGCTGCCTAATGGCTTTATGCGTTGCAGTTCGAGAGCGCTGCAGCGAGGCACTGGCCAATATTGCCGATATTAACACATAATCACAGCGGCTACTTATGAGACGTTCTACACTACTATTACTTCTTCTGGCGCCATTGAGCATTTGGGCGCAATCAAGCAAAAAGCCCTACGACTACGTGAACCCGATGCTGGGAACCTCGGGGCACGTGCACACCTATCCCGGGGCAACGGTTCCTTTTGGGGCAATTCAGCTTAGTCCCGACACCGATATTAAGGGATGGGACTGGTGCTCGGGCTACCACTACAGCGATAGCTCGTTAATGGGCTTCAGCCACACCCATCTTAGCGGTACCGGCTGGGCCGATTTGGGCGATATCCTGCTGATGGCCACCACCGGCGAACTGCGCATGGGGCCTGGCGACAAAGCTAAGCCCGGTACAGGCTACCGCTCGCGCTTTAGCCATGCCGACGAGGTTGCAAAGCCCGGATACTACCGTGTTTATTTGAAAGACTACGGCGTTAAGGCCGAACTTACCGCTACCGAAAGGGTAGGGGTGCACCGCTACACCTTCCCCAAGAGCAATGAGGCGAATATTATTATCGACCCTGTTAGCAAGATATTTGGAAAGACCATAGAGACATCGGTAAGCATAGGAACCAACGAGGTTACCGGCTACTGCTACAGCGATGGTTGGGGTGGACGTCGTTACGCCTACTTCGTGGCTACCTTCTCTAAGCCGTTTGCTTCGGCAGGGGTGTACCTCGATGCTGCAATGCACGATCAGCGTCAGGCAAAGGGGCACGATGCCAAGGCTTGGGTGCGTTTTGCTACCAAGCAGGGCGAGGCTATTGAGGTAAAGGTGGCCCTTTCGGCTGTAAGCCTCGATGGGGCTCGTAAAAACCTTAAGGCTGAGTCTACCGGCAAAAACTTCGACCGTGTACGTGCCGAGGCTAAGGCCAAGTGGGAGAAAAAGCTCAACAAGATTGTGGTAGAGGGAGGCACCGAAGACGAAAAGACCATCTTCTACACTGGATTGTACCACTGCTACCTTGCTCCAACCCTTTACATGGACGTTGATGGCAAGTATGTGGCTGTAGGAAAAACGCTTCAGGCGAAGGGCTTTAAGAACTATTCTACCTGGTCGTACTGGGATACCCACCGCGCTACCCATCCGTTGTTTACCATCTTGGAACAGAAGGCAACCGTAGATTTTGCCAACTCGCTCATTAGCCGCTATACCGACGCTAAGGATCATATGCCCATCTGGGAGCTTTGCGGCTTCGATAACACCTGCATGATTGGTTACCACTCGGCTTCGGTTATCTACGATGCCATTGCAAAGGGTATTAAGGGTATAAATCTAAACAATGCCTTTGCCGCCATGAAGGATGCTTCGGTAACCGAGAAAATTAGCTCCAGCGATGGCTCGGGAGGCATTCACGAGTACGCTAAGCTGGGCTACGTTCCTTGCAACATCGACAAGTCGGTGAGCAAAACCCTAGAGTACGCCTACGACGATTGGTGCATTGCCGAGCTGGCAAAAAAGCTGGGTAAAAAGGATGATGAGGCAATCTACCGCAAGCGTGCTGCTTCGTTCGAAAACCTCTTTAACCCTGCCAAGAAGGCGTTCTACCCTAAGTATGCCGATGGACGTTGGCACGAGGATTTGGTTATGAACAGCTGGGATGCGTTGCAGCCCCACTACATATCGGGTAACTTCTGGGATTACGAGTACTACCTGCCTCACGCCATTGATCGTTTGGTGGACCTTAAGGGCGGAAAGAAGGAGTTCGAGAACTCGCTCGATACCCTCTTTAATACGGAGCTTAAGATGGTTGGCGAACAGCACGTCGATATTTCGGGCTTCTTTGGTAAGTACGCGCATGGCGACGAGCCCGGGCATAACATTCCGTACCTCTACAACTACACCGACTCGCCTTACAAAACACAAGAGATGATAAGCAAGATTCGTAAGGAGTTTTACTTTAACGATGTGGTTGCCATGCCAAACAATGAGGATTGCGGGCAGATGTCGGCTTGGTACATTCTTTCTTCGCTAGGATTCTACCCTATGTGTCCCGGAAAACCAGAGTATACCATTGGTACACCTCTTTTCCGTAAGGCTACCATCAAGCTCGAGAACGGCAAGAGTTTTGTGGTTGAGGCTCGCAACTATGCACCGGGCAACATCTACGTTGCAGGTAAGAGCCTTAATGGTAAAACCATCAAGGGATGGACGCTTCAGCATGCCGACATCATGCGCGGTGGCGTTCTTCGTTTCGATATGAGCGCAAAACCTGTACGCTAGATTTCTTTCTGAAGAGTACGTATACAGCAGCAGGCTGCTCCGTTTCGGAGCGGCCTGTTTGTTTTTACTTAATGCTTCCCTATGGAAATTGAAAAAGCGTGCCGTGTAGCACGCTTTTCCCTTTTTCTTTGATTCGACTACTCTACGGCAATCATTGTCATAATAGGCCCTTGGCTGCCATGTAGGTTGCAGTTGCCCTGTACGGTTACCGAGGTGTTTTCTTTAGGTACAAACTTGTACTCTAGGGTGAAGTTTTCGCTTTTAGGAAGGGCATGCTTCGAATACTCCCATCGCTGAACCACCTTGCCATCGAGGGCTAGCGTAACCCAATTGGTGTGGTGCATTTTTGAGTTGCCCTTGTGAAAGACCTTAATAATAACGGTAACTTCTTTTCCCTTTTTTACCTTCTCGGGAGCATCTATCTGTACCGAAGTTTTGTTGGCTAATGCCACCGATGCTACCAGTAGAAATGCCATAGCTGCATATAGCTTTTTCATAGCAGTAATGTTTTTTAGATAATGCTATAACAGCTATTCCGTGGCTAGTGTTTGATCTTTAGCATAAATCCAGTGCCATGAACGCTCGAGATCTCGATGCTTGGATCGTCTTTGAGGTACTTGCGCAGCTTGGTTATGTAAACATCCATGCTACGGCCTGCAAAGTAGCTGTCGTCTTTCCAAATGGTAAGCAGCGCCTTGTCGCGCTGTAGTACGGTGTTGGAGTTTTCGATGAGCAGCTTTAGCAGATCGGCCTCGCGGGGGGATAGCTTTTCCTCAACATCGCCATGCCTAAGGGTGCGCACCTCGGCATCGAAGGTGTAAATGCCGAGCTCGTAGCTCGTTTTTGGAGCGTTGGCGCTTCCGTTCGAAAGCTTATCGCGGTTGAGAATGGCGTTTATCTTCCAAATAAGCACCTCCGAGTCGAAAGGCTTGGTGATGTAGTCGTCGGCACCAATGCTAAACCCTTCCTGAATATCGTTCTTGAGCGTTTTGGCGGTTAAGAAGATGAGCGGAATTCTTGGGTTATGCTCCTTAATGCGGCGGGCAATGGTAAAGCCATCGACGTTGGGTAGCATAACATCGAGAACGCATATGTCAAAGGTTCCCTCTATAAAGGTTTTGAAGGCTTTGGCGCCATCGTCTACCCAGGTTACGTTAAACTCGTTTATGCCGAGGTAGGCCTTGAGCACCGAGCCAAAGTTGGTGTCGTCTTCTACCAAAAGAACGTTTACATTGCTCATGGTTAGCTGTTTTTTTGGGGTATGGTGATGTCGAAGCGGCTGCCCTTGCCTAGCTCGCTCGATACGGTTATTCGTCCGTTGTGAGCCTCAACAATCGACTTCACAAATGCCAAACCAAGGCCAAATCCTTTTATGTTGTGGATGTTGCCATCGGTATGGCGGTAGAATTTGTCGAAAATGTGGCGTTGTGCATCCTTTTTCATACCAATACCTTTGTCGATTACCGATATGTTGATTCTGTTGTTGGTATTAAATGTACAAATTTTTACAAATGGTTGGGTGGGGGAGTACTTAATGGCGTTGTCGATAAGGTTTACAAGGGCATTGAGCATGTGCATCTCATCGGCTTCTACAACTGGATTGTTGGCGTTAAACTCCTTTATGATGGTTCCTCCCTTATTGGCAATTTGCAGTTCGAAGTGCCCTATCGCGGCATTTATCACGTCGTGCACGTCTAGCGTTTGAGGATTCTGCTTAAGCCCGGCACGCTCTACTAGCGCCATCTTTAGTACTTGCTCTACCAGACGATTCATACGGCGGTTTTCGTCGCGAATAATGCCGGTAAAGTACTTTACGGCATCTTCCTTTTTGATCACCTTCTCGTTTTCGATGGAATCTACTGCAAGGTTGATAGTTGCGATGGGGGTCTTAAACTCGTGGGTTACGTTGTTTACGAAATCGCTCTTTATTTCCGTAAGCCTTTTTTGTTTAAGTAGCGTAGCAATGGTTGCAGCAAACGTTGCAAGGATAAAGGCCATCAGCAAAATAGAGCCGACAAGCATAAAGTTGAGCGATCCAAGAATGTAGCTTCGAGGATTGTCGAACTGCAGCAGCAGGGTGTAGGGCTCGCTGCCAATATCGTATGGGAAAAGAGGCGTTCTAAACCCCGCTTGCTTATCTGCTTGGTAGTTTTTAGATCGAATGGATGTTATCTGGTTGTGCTTATCGTTAACGATGGCATATTCGAAGGGAGCATCAATGCCTTCAACAAGAAGTTCCGCCTTTAGGGTAGAGTCCAGCAATTCTGCCTTGATTCGTTTCTCTATGGGCTGGTTTTTGGTGTCGAATTCGAGAATCATTTGGCGGATGGTATTCTCTATGCGGCGTGAGCGTTGCTCTATGTGGGTGCGGAGAAACTGTTCGGCCTCTTTACGCGACACCTCTTCGCTTACCGATGGCTGCATTTCGAAGGGCGTCATCAGCTCGTTCTCGAAGGGGTTTTGCTGAACTTTAGATGGTTTTCTTTTGCTCTTCCTTTTTGGAGTATCAAGCCTTGGCGTCTGCGGGTTAAACTGGTTATATTGGTTCTGCTGCCATTGCTCGAGGGTTTGAATGTCGGGGATAACAATGGAGTTTTCCATCATCCCTTCAGGAGTGTTAATCCTAAATATGATGCGGTTTTGGTTGTCGTTGTATGCAAACTTAGAACTTTTCAGCACGCTTTTAACCAGCGAGTCGACATAGGCAATATCCTGCTTCATGAGGTTGTTGCTTTTCCCCGTTTTGCTGTCTTTCTCGTTGGATGGAGTTCCGTAAATGCGCTGGTCGAAAGTGTCGAGTAACTTCGAAACGTTGTAGCGATCCTCTATCTTGTTTACGGTAGAGCGCATTGCGTTAACAATTGATCGGTTTAACTGCTCTTCCTTAATTTGATAGGCATTGTTAAGCCAGTATAGCTGCGTAACAGCTATAGCAACTAGTGCTGCTCCAAGTAGTATTGCGATGCTTGGTATTGCCTTTTTCTTCATCTATTGGTTTCTAGTCGTCTACAAAGGTAAACATTAAAAGAGGTCAATGCTCGCTCCTTAACTTTTTGTTAACAGGTATTAACCAGCTCTTAGCTGCGCTTCCATTTTCATGTCGTAATTTTGGGAAGGCAAAACCCAGGGGCTTGAAAAATGGGGCTTCGGAGAAGCAACCTACCGGGGTTTAAGGCATGAAAAAACGAATAAGTTCAGAACTTTAAAACATTATTTCAATGAAAAAAGGTTTACTTATAGCATTGCTTGCACTAGGGGTTGTGGTAACCGCAGCTGCAGGTAGTCAGCACAAACAATCCTCCAAACCGAAGTACCAAGCAAAGGCAGATACCTCGTTTAACGTCAAAGCCGAAAGCTTTGGGGATTTTTCTTCTATGGAGAAGATGATGGAAGATATGCATAAGCAGTCGCGCAACTTCTTTGATAATGCAATGGCAATGGTGGAGGAAATGGGTGGTCGTGATTTCGGATTTCCTGCCCAATTGGATAGCATCGTAAAGAAGCTGGAGAACGACGAATTTGTCGACTCCTTGGGCAATAGCAAGTTTCATAAGCGCAAAGGAATGATCATTCCTCGCCCCAAAATGCATGGCAAACAGTATCGCTTTAGAACGGATTCTTTAGGCAACAACGAGTCTATCGTGGTGCTAAGCGATGGCAAAAAAACAACCATTATTAAAAATGGAAAGGATACGACTATCGTTGATGGTCCGATGGACAGCATTATGAGCGATTTTGGTGGTGACATAGATATCTCTAGGAGGCAATTTATGATGCCACGATTCAACTTTAGAGGCTTTAATGATGAAGATTGGGATGTCGCTGCTCCTCGTTCGTTTGGAAATGAAGGTATGGCATCGGAGTCTCCTTCGGTTCAGGAAATGGAGATGTTGGCAAAAAAGGGGATTATTCCATCGAAGCAGACAAAGAATAGCTTGGATGTAGAAAATGTAAGCATTCGCTCAAACAACAGGAGTAACACCTACTCGGTTACCTTCCGTTTAGAGGATGCTGAACAGTGCGACTTACAGGTGGTAGCGCCCGATGGCATGACCCTCGAAAAATCTACAATAATAGGTAGTCAAGGCAGATTTAAAAGAACCGTTAAGATTACACCAAACCAGGACTACGTTTATGTTGTTATTGCCAACAATAAAAAGATATCCGTAAGCAAGTTTTGGTTTTAATTTTTCATTACAGTTAGGGGAATAGGGCTCTTGTAGCCCTATTTTTTTGTAGAATAAACAAAATGGGGGTAGTTGTGGTTTACTATCTGCTTGGCTTCAATGGTTAAGCGAAAAGTAGATATAGGCAACAGGAAATGGCGGAGAAGTATTGTGGTGGTTAGCCTATACTTGAGATAAGCGAAGGCGTCGGAAGACGCCTTCTTTTTTATTAAAGATACAGAGCCTAAGATTTAAGGCTTATATCTTGTGACTTATATCGTGAGCCTATTTTCTATCCATCAGCACTACGTTCTCTACGTGGTGGGTGTGGGGGAACATATCCACTGGCTGCACCTTTTTAACTTCGTAGGCATGGGCTAGCAGGGCAATATCGCGAGCTTGTGTTGCCGGATTGCAACTAACGTAAACAATACGCTTAGGCATAGCTCGCAAAATAGTATTAGCTACGTCCTCATGGATTCCAGCACGAGGAGGATCGAGGATGATAACATCAGGCTGTCCATTTTCGGCAATAAACCTATCGTTGAGCACATCCTTCATGTCGCCTGCGTAGAAGGTGGTGTTGGCGATTCCGTTGATGTCGGAATTCACCTTGGCATCCTCAATTGCTTCTGGAACGTACTCTACGCCCACCACCTTCTTAGCCTTAGATGCAACAAAGTTGGCAATGGTTCCGGTTCCGGTATAAAGGTCGTAAACAACCTCGTTTCCGGTTAGTCCTGCAAAATCGCGGGTAACCTTATAAAGCACGTAAGCCTGTTCGGAGTTGGTTTGGTAGAACGATTTTGGACCTACCTTAAACTTTAACCCCTCCATTTCCTCTATGATATGATCTTTTCCCGCAAAAGTAACGACCTCTTGGTCGGTTATACTATCGTTGCCCTTGGTGTTGATGATGTACTGCAGTGAGGTAATTTGTGGGAATTGCTCCTTTAGGTGGTTGAGCAGCGCAATACGTTTCTCTTCATCCTCGTAGTAGAATACTACGATCACCATCACCTCGCCCGTTGAGGCGGTGCGAATGATGAGGTTGCGCATCAATCCTACCTGGTTGCGGATATCGAAGAACTCGTAGCCGTTTTTAAGCGTAAAGTCGCGAACCGCAAGGCGAATAGCGTTAGATGGTTCGGATTGAAGGTGGCATTTCTCGATGTCGAGTACCTTATCGAACATGCCAGGGATGTGAAATCCAAGCGCGTTTGGCTGGTTGATTTCTGCCCCTGCCTGTACTTCCTCAATGGTAATCCATCGTTTCGACGAAAAGGTGTACTCGAGCTTATTGCGGTAGTTTTCTATTTTCTCAGAACCAAGAATTGGGGTGATTTCGGACAGGTCGATATGGCCAATGCGGGTTAGTTGGTCTACCACCTGCTTGTGCTTGTACTGGAGCTGCAGTTCGTAGGGCAGATGTTGCCACTTGCAGCCACCGCAAACGCCAAAGTGCTGGCAGAATGGGGTTACGCGTAGTGGCGATGGCGTTACCAGCTTCGTGACGAAGCCTTCCATGTAGTTCTTGCGCATCTTGTTTACCTGGATGTTTACCACATCGCCCGGTATTACCTGAGGCACGAAGACCACCATATCGTTATATCGTCCAATGGCCTTGCCTTCGGCGGCAACGTCCACAATCTCCAGATTCTCTATCGCTGGTTTTCTCTTTCTTCCCACGGTTATCTTTTTTGTGGGCACAAAGATAGGTATTTAGGTTCGATGCCGAAAGTAGGGCTACAGAATGTAGTTAAAGATTGATAGGACTGTGGATTGAAAAATAAAAGCGTGGCGCAACATCAGCCCCACGCTTTTTTATTTTATCAGGTCATCTCATCTACGCTAAGCGTTTTGTTGTATACCTTAAGATCGCCGATAAGGAATGTCTCCTTATTTTGCTTTGCTCCGATGGTTTCTAGGGGAAATACCAGCGTTTGGATGCAGGCCATCTTATCCATTCCTCCGTTAAACTCGAACTTCTTCCCTTCAAGGCGCTCAACAAGTTTGCCATCAACAAAAAGGGTAGTTCCCTTGCTGTCGCCCTGAATGGCAATAGCGCTCCATTGGTTTACTGGAACGGTGTAGCTAAAGGTGTAGGTATAGCCATCGCGCGAGAAACCCAGTTTGCCAGATTTTCCTTCACTAAGCCATAAGATCGCGTTGGGCGATTGGAAAAGGATGGTTCCGCTAGCAGCCTCGCTTCGTTTTACCTTGAAGGATACTGTGTATCCGTACCCAATCTCGGTTATCGGTAGCTTAATGGTTGAGCCTCCCTTAATGGATACACATTTTTCTGTTCCATCGTTAACTACTTTAATACCGTTGCCGGCTTTGGCATTATTACCATTACCCGATTTGTCGGTGATGCGCTTGCTGTCGAAGGTGTAGCTGAGAGCTAAATAACCTTTCGCTTTTATCTTACCTTCCATGTTGACACCGGGAGCCTCACTTAGCTGCTCTGCTTTATCGGTGAAGGTGTTAAATTCAATTTCGTTGCTATTTCCTGTCCACATCTTTTGTCCGAGCACCTTCATCGAGGCTAGTACGCGATGGTGCACATCCTTCTCCGAGATGCCATTGCCCATGTGATCGTTCCATACCGCGAATTTGCCTCCAAGAATTTGAGGATGGCCATAGGGGAATACCTCTTTGCCGATTTGAATTGGTTCCCAATTATTGAATAACCATTCATCGTTGAGGTAATCGTAGTAGTAACCTGCTGCAGGAACTATGTAAACCAAACCATCAGGGATACTTATTAAATCGTAGCCTAGGTTTATCATTTCAGCAGGATCTGCATAACCATTGTACCAGGCATCCATAATCACATTCTCCGATTTAACAGGAGTTGTACCCTTTGCATGGGTAAGCGCGCCCCAAACTCTTGCCCGTTTGCCAAACGACTCTACGTAACGAATGTAGCGATCGGTAAATGCGCGGAACTTCTCTGCAACTTTATTAGAGTATTCATCAGTACCGATATGTACTTCCTTGCCGGTGAAGACAGGATTAGGCCCACTCAGGTATTCCTTGAAGAGTGCGTCCATGAACTCGTAAGTTTTTGGATTATCCAAATCGAGGTGATCCATGCCGAATTGCTTGCTCCCAATTTCGGGCATGTAGTGAGCGAAAGCCAAAGTATGCGCAGGTGCATCTATTTCGGGTACGATATTAACCCCATATTGTGAGGCTAGCTTTTGAAGATCAATGAACTCCTGTTTGGTATAATGACCATCCTTTGTAGCAAGTCCGGGGAAGGTTGTACTTTCAAGACGGAAGGCGGAGTAGGTGCTATCCCAACTGTTGCTAAAAAACTTTTTAAAGCCGTTATCGTTGAGGTGAATGTGAAACTCATTGAGCTTATAGTAGGCCATAAACTTCACGTACTGGCGGAGGAAGTCGATGGTGAAGAACTTACGTCCCACATCGAGCATAAAACCACGACGCTCGTACTTAGGGTAGTCTCGTGCAATACCTTTGGGAATGCTGCTCGACTGCTCGAGTAGCTGCAGTACGGTGCGTGTCCCCCAGAAGCAACCTAAGCTAGTGTTTGCTTTTATGATAATAGCATCGTTGATATCAAGGGTATAACCCTCTTTCCCTAAGGTAGTGTCAGCATTGCTTAAGGTTAGAAAGATGCTCCCCTTTTTAGGAGATCCATACTTAACAGTCATCTTTTTACCAAACATGGCGGTATATTCTGAAACAAATGCTTCTGCTGTTTGGCTGAGTTCTAACTTATGGGCAAGATCTACCACCAAAACCATCCTTTTAGATGGTGTAAACTGGCCTGTCCCGCCTAACCATTCGCGCAGGGCTGGTACAACAAAGGGTTTTGCATTGGCTGTGGTTGATGTTTTATTTATTCCGGGGATGATCACCGGAATCGAAGGAATATCACATTTGTTGCCAGCACTATCCTTTAGTACAAAGTAAAGGTGCACTTTGGTATCTACAAGTGGTGGGTTGATCTTTCCGCTGCGGGAAACTACCGGTATGCAGTCGGAACTGATGAAGGTTGCCGTGTAGCCTTTGGGAACCGCTGGCATAGGAATAGTAGAGTTGCTACCAATATTGGGCACTTCTTTTATGGATATAGCTACATTCTTTAGATTAGCCATCGCCACAGAATCAGCTTTTATAGGCGTTGCTCCAAAGGTAAACGAGATAAAGGTATTTAGTGCCAGAGTTAGTACTAGCATCTTTTTAGTTTTCATAAGTAAAGGTTAATAAAATGGTGTTGATGGATTGACAAATATAGGCGATGATGTAATGTATGATAACTCAGTTAGAGGAAGAATTTTTATACTTTTGCAGTTTATAATTTTTGGTGTGCAATGATTTCCATAAATAACGTAACCGTTTCGTTTGGCGGAACCGACCTTTTCTCTTCCATCTCCTTTATGATTAACAAGCGCGACCGTATTGGCTTGGTTGGTCGTAATGGTGCTGGTAAATCGACCCTGCTTAAGGTGATCTTGGGCGAGCGCGTTCCCGATGGTGGTATGGTGGCCATCCCCAGCGAGGTTACACTAGGATATCTTCCCCAGCAGATGAAGGTGCACGATACCCGAAGCGTGTTCGAGGAGACGTTATCAGCCTTCGAGCACTTAAAGGCGCTCGAAAAGGAAGTTGAAGACCTTACCGCCGAAATCGGCTCGCGAGACGACTACGAATCGGACGATTACGCTAAGCTTTGCGCCCGCCTTTCCGATGCCAACGAACATTACCATCTCTTGGGAGGTGGCAATCAGGATGGCGAAGCCGAGATGGCGCTACTGGGTTTAGGCTTCAAGCGCGAGGAGTTCGAGCGTCCAACATCGACCTTTAGCGGTGGATGGCGTATGCGTATCGAGCTGGCTAAGCTGCTACTACGCCGCCCTTCAGTGCTGCTGCTCGATGAGCCTACCAACCACCTCGATATCGAATCTATCCAATGGCTAGAAACTTACCTTAAGGATTACCCCGGTGCGCTGGTGCTAATCTCGCACGACCGTGTTTTCTTGGATAATGTTACAGACCGCACCATCGAGATATCGCTCGGCAAGGTGTACGACTATAAAACTTCCTACAGCCACTACGTGGAGCTGCGCAAGGAGCGCCGCGAGCAGCAGCTGGCGGCTTACACCAATCAGCAGAAGCAGATTGCCGATACCGAAGATTTCATCGAGCGCTTCCGCTACAAGGCTACCAAGAGCAACCAGGTGCAGAGCCGCATAAAACAGCTCGAGAAACTGGATATTATAGAAGTTGATGAGGAGGATAACTCCCGACTAAATATTAAGTTCCCGCCCGCACCCCGCTCGGGACAAGTGGTGATCGAGTCCAAGGAGCTGGGCAAGAGTTTTGGCGAGAAGCACGTCTTCAGCGGTGCCAATATTGTTGTGGAGCGCGGCGAAAAAGTGGCGCTTGTTGGCCGTAACGGCGAGGGAAAATCGACCTTCGCTAAAATCCTGATGGGCGAGCATCCGCACACCGAGGGCGAATATAAGCTGGGGCATAACGTCAACATCGGCTACTTTGCCCAAAACGAGGCCGACATCATGGACGGCAACATCACCGTGTATGATACCTTGGAGCATGTAGCTGTTGGCGATATCCGCACCCGCTTGCGCGATATCCTTGGCGCATTCCTTTTCAGAGGTGAGGAGGTGGACAAGAAGGTGATGGTGCTTTCGGGCGGCGAGCGCTCGCGCCTTGCAATGGCCCGCCTAATGCTTGAGCCGCACAACCTTTTGATCCTCGACGAGCCCACCAACCACATGGACATGCGCTCGAAGGACATCCTAAAGCAGGCGCTGATGGACTACGACGGTACGCTGCTCGTGGTATCGCACGACCGCGAATTTCTCGATGGCCTTGTATCGAAGGTGTACGAGTTCCGCGATGGGGTGGTGAAGGAGCACCTTGGTGGTATTCAAGAATTCCTTGCCAAGCGTAAGATGGAGCGCCTACAGGAGCTCGAGCGTAAGGCCGCACCCGCCCAAGCTTCAGCCAACGCCGGAGGCGTATCCGATGGCAAGCAGTCGTACCTCGAAAAGAAGGAGTTCGATCGTCAAATTCGTAAAGCCGAGAATACAGTTACCAATATAGAGAAGGAGATAGAACGCCTTGAAGGTGAGGTGGCCAAGATGGATGAGATGTTCGCCAATCCATCGGCCCACAATATCGACCCTGCCGATCCCGAACTATTCAAAAAGTACAACGCCCTAAAAAAATCCATCGAAGAGAAGATGTACGAGTGGGAAATTGCCCACGAGGAGCTGGAGGGGTTGAAGGGGTAATCGTTGGGGCGAAAAATTTTGCGCCCCTGTACTATGGCGAAAAATCGTTCGTATTCATTAGGGCGAAAAATATTTCGCCCTAATGAAGGCAAATTGACAAAATGTATTCCCCTATGCTCCATCTTAAATCCGTCCATCATATCGCCATTATATGTAGCGACTACACCAAGTCGAAAGACTTTTACACCCGAATCCTTGGGTTTGAGGTGATGAGCGAGGCGTACCGCTTCGAGCGCGACTCGTACAAGCTAGACCTGTTACTTGGAGGTCGGTACGTCATCGAGCTCTTCTCTTTTCCCCATCCGCCGCAGCGCATTTCGCGCCCCGAGGCGGCAGGGCTTCGTCACCTTGCCTTCGAAGTCGATAATCTAGACGAGGCGGTTGCACACCTTGCCGCCAATGGAGTTACCTCCGAGCCTATCCGCATCGACGAGCATACGGGTCGCCGCTTCACCTTTTTCTTTGATCCCGACAACCTGCCGCTCGAACTCTACGAGGGGTAGAGACCCATCTTCCTAAAAACTGCTGTAATACTAGGCCATCGCTAAGGCGTACCTCTGCAAAAGGTGGTTGCAGGAGGCTTTCCCCTCCTAGTAAAAAATGATTATACCATGATTTGATTGTGTCAGTTTTAAAATTCGTGATTATATACCGGTAATTAGTGGTAAGCTGCCGAAGTTTAGTGGGCATAAGCCAATATTAAGTGGTGTATTACTATTTATTTGCGGTGATATACCGAAAATAGGTGGTATACTACCATTCCCGTATGGTAATATGCCGAAAATATGTGGTAAGAATTCGGAAATTGGTGAAATTATTCGCTAAAATTCGGTAACTTGTGGGTGCCGAATCTTTAAAAACTATACTATGCTAAAGCTGGATATATCGAGGGTGCTGCTGCTGAAGGGCGGGATGAAGCCCTTCACGTTTCTGCTCAAGCTGGGCTTCAAGCGGGCTAAGGCGTTTAACGTGGCCAACAACCGCAACTCCTCAGTGGCGCTGGACGACCTGGAGCAGATCTGCCTACGCCTGAACTGTACGCCCAACGATGTGCTGGAGTGGTCGCCCAGCAGGGCCGAGGACGATATCGCCGATCACGCCCTGCAGTCCATTCGCCGTAAGGATAACGCCGTTGGCGTGGTGAAGCTGGTGCAGGGGCTACCCGCCGAGGAACTGGAGGCCGTGGAGCGCTTCATCCTTGAGCGGGCAAAAAAGTAGATTCCACTCATAATCTTGGTTAACGGGCATCGCTTAGCAAAGCTTATTGAACCTTTAGCTGTTTGTTCCGTAAAAAAAATCGCCATGAGGACGAGGCTTATACTAGTGGCGCTGACGGCCATCGCACTGGTGGGCGTGGCGCAACCATCAAAACTGGAAAAACGGAAGAATATGAAGCAGATAGAGTACAAAAAGCTTACGCGCGAGGAGGAATACGTGCTTGTCAAGAAGGGAACCGAACGCCCCTTTAGCGGCAAGTATGACGATCACTTTGAGAAGGGGACTTACGTGTGCCGACAGTGCAAGGCGCCGCTCTACCGATCGGACAGCAAGTTTAACTCGGGCTGCGGGTGGCCTGCTTTTGACAGCGAGATTAGGGGAGCCGTAAAGCGCACCCCCGATCCCGATGGGCGCAGGGTTGAGATCTCGTGCGCCAGCTGCGGTGGGCATCTGGGGCACGTCTTCGAGGGCGAAGGGTTTACCCCAACCAACACGCGGCACTGCGTCAACTCGGTTTCGCTAAACTTTATTCCAGAGGAGAAAGGGGATAAGAACTAGCGGTAGATCCCCATAAATAAAAGGAAGAGGCCCTGCGTAGAGCAGCGGCCTCTTCTGGTATCAGTAGAGTATTGCTTCGATGTCGTGATACTAAATTGCGTAGTCCACGCAGATACGCCCCTCATTGATCTTCTTGATGAACTCCACCACCTTAAGGTGCTCGGGGTGGATGGCGTAGGCTTCCAGATCGCGGAGGGTAGCGAATTCGCTCTCCAGTATCAGGTCCCAGTTCCCCTCGGGCGTTCCGGGTGCGTTGATGCCAACTCGGATGCTTCGGATTTCATCGATCACCTCACGGAGATCTTCGAGCATTGTTTTGGCGATACGGGCATTTTGCTGCTTGGTGTTGCCTTCGGCCTCATCTTTTAGCTTCCAGCAAACTACGTGTTTTACCATAAATTGTATGTATTTGGCGCAAAGATACCATCTTTGGCATCAGGATAAGCACAAAAGAGCGCTAAAAGGTGTAGGCCAATCCAACGGTAAGAATCTCCTTTAGCTGCACCTCCCCGTCCACGTTATCGTCGTAGAGCAGCTGGGTGGAGATGGAGGTAGAAAGGAACTTGTTGATCTTCATAAAGGCGAGCAGCTGCCAGCTGATGTCGATGTTCTGGGGCTTATCCCCGTAGTTGGAGAACAGGCTGAGGCTAGTTTCTAGGTTTACGTTTTTGATGATGTCTGCCTTTTTGTACTTGGCAATTGCCGCACCACCAAACTCCGATCGGCTCCGTTCGCCGACCTTCACGCCAAATGCGCCGATACTCGATAGGTAGCCGTTATCAACAATGGTATACTTGGCCGTAGCAGGCGATATAAGCACGCTTAGCGTTTTGCTGGTGTTGATGTACTCCATACCTACCGATGCTAGCAGGTAGGCGGGCGCAAACCAGGTAGAGGTAAACTGTTTGGGCGTTACGTTGTAGTCGTACCCTTTGGTAAGCTGCGTTTGCAGGTTAAGCCTTCCGGTGTAGTACCACTTGCCAGAAGCTCGATAGCCGTACTGGGTATTTATGATGAGCTGATCATTCAGCTTTTTTGTGCCCTGATGCTCCATTTGTTGGATGCCGTAGCCCATGTTTAGCGTGTTCTGCCAGATGTTTCGGCCCCAAGTTCGGGTGGCGTTAAGGTTTACCAGCGCGTTGAGCGAGTAGGAACTCTCGCCCCCAGCGCTCCAGTTGCTGAGCGCCACTTGCGAGAAGCCGAGGCTGCTTTCGCCGGTAACCTTCCAAGCGCGCTTGGTGCTATCCTTGGCGGTGGTGTCGGTAGCTGCTACGGCTGGTAGCAGTAGCATAAGTAGGGTAGTGGTAAGTAAGATCTTTTTCATTTTGTTAATGGTTTTAGTTTCCTAATGTATACACTAAAACTTGGTAGCAGTAGCTTTGTTCGTTTTACCTCTCGATATATGAAAGTTAACCTTAACCTCATCATTAGGGGGCTCTTTTTTGCTACTTTTGCCATTAAAATAGTAGCGGTTGGATGAGCAGCAACATTGTAACACCTAACGATCCGAATGGGCCTAGCGGGGAGTCTTTAAAGACATCGAGAAGAGAGAGGCTAAAGCAGCACCTTGTAAAGTTCAAGAATCTTATTGTCGATCCGAACGAGAGCGATCTTACCAAGAGCGTTTCGGTGGCCGTGGGGATATTCATTTCGATAGTTCCCCTGTGGGGATTCCAGACCATTGTTGCGGTTGCGGCTGCTTTTGTACTTAGGTTGAACAAGCCGCTGGTTATTGCCGCAAGCTACTTTAGCGTACCGCCCATGACGCCCTTTATCCTTTACTTCAGCGTGATTTTTGGAGGCGTATTCGTGAGCAAGCCCATTGCGTTTACCCTTTCCAACATTGGGCTCGATGTGCTTCAGGCGGCGCTGTTTCAGTACGTGGTGGGCAGCATTGCGCTTGCCGTTGTGGTGGCTTCTACCTTTGGACTGGCTACGTCGCTGCTGCTGAGGCTTCGAAAGTAAGAAAGGAGCCGTTGGCTCCCTTCAAATGGTTATTTTACGCTTCGTTGCTTTTTGAACTCATCCAGCGACATCTCTTTTCGTTCGATTACCTCGCCCTTATTGTTCCTTTTTTCGAAGATAACCTTCTTTTGTCCGTCGGCTCCGCTTTGAAAGAAGAAGGATTCGGTACTCCGTTCGATTCGCTTCTTAATGTATTTGCTGCTGCTTTCCATTTCGGAGGAAATGGAGCCATTTGTAGACCGCATCTTCTCGGCAAGATTCAGATATTTCGTTAACTCTTCTATTCCCTTCTTGTAATCCTTAAAAGAACGCTCATAGATGTTGGCAATTTCGGTGTAGGGGTCGGGACTTTCGAGGTCGTACTCCTTGGCCTTGTTGAAATTCTCTATGGCTAAATTGTAGCTCTTTCCTTGGCTAAGGGATTTAGCGTAGGCCATGTGCCCATTGTAGAGTTGGGTGTAGTTGGGCTGTAGATTCTTAATTACTTTCGAAAAGTATTTGTTGGCATTTTTAGTGTCGTTTATCTCGTAGTAGGCCTTGCCTAGGTAAAAAGGGATGTCGAAGCTAAGGCTGTCTCCAACCTCGCTCTTGTTGTATACAACCTGTAGGTCTTCCGAGGCATCGAGAAAGAAACCCTTTTTGAAGCTGGCAAAGCCTCCAAGCTTGTAGTTGTAGGCTTCCAGCGTATCGCCATCAGCCTTTAATGTACTTATTTGGGCAAGGCACGAGTCGTACTCCTTCTTACGGTAGTAGGCGTTGGCCAGATTGCGGCGTAGCAGTAGTGCCGATCTTGACGTAAGATTCCCGGCAATAGCTAGTCCGCCTTTTACGGTTCGGATAGCGCTGTCAAGTTGGTTATTCATAATCTGAGCATTGCTCAGCAGGATGATGTTCCCCAAGTGGGTTGGGTTAAGCTCTACGGCTTTGAGGTAGCAGTGTAGGGCATACTTAACTCCTCCAGAGGTTTCGTATAGGCGACCTAGGTTACGAAAGTACGCCGCATTGGTGCTGTCAATATCGCATAGCTTGATAGCTGTTTGTATAGCACTTGGCTTATTGTTGTTGCTCAGGTGAATCTTGAGCATAATGCTTAGCGCTTGGGTGTTGGTGCTGTCAAGGTCTAGCACCTTCATGAAGGAGAGCATCGCCTTATCTTCGTCACCATAGTTCAGGTAGGCCTCGCCTAGGGCCAACGATGTTTTTACGTCGTTGGAGTCGAGTAGGTAGGCCAGGTTGAGGTAGTCGATGCTTTTGCTGTAGCTGTTCTTGTCCTTGTAGGCAAGCGCCAAGCGACGGTATACCTCTTTAGATGGTTGTCCGGTTGACAGCAGCTGTTCGCCAAACCTGATTATAGCCTCTCGGTCGTCGTTTATAATGGCGTGGTTGTACTCCTCGCGCTGGGCAAAGAGGGTAGTAGCGGTAATCAGCAAAAAGGCTATGATTACGATTTTTTTCATCTGATAATTATTGAATTAGTATTCTCTATCTGCTTTTAATGGATGTTTTTTCATTGATCCATCCACCAACTGTGATAACTTGTCCAGATTCGTAGGCGTAGGTAAAAAGATCTTGCTTTGTTGGGAAATTGGCAGAATAACTTTCAATAAGTTTATCGGCGGTTTCTGAAATTTCAGGGCTTTTTGCTTTTGCTTTTTTTAAATAGTCTACAGCAAGCATAAGGGGAGCACGTTTTAAAACTTCATCGCTTCCAAAACGTTCATTCGCATATATTATAGCTAATAGCTGATAGGCATATCCATTTGATTCATCAACTGTAATTGCCTTTTTTGCATAATCACGAGCTTGAACTTTTTCTCCGTTTTTGAAACTTAAAGAAGCTATTTCTAACAATATTCTCGATTTTGTACTGTCATTTTTTTCAGCATCTACAGCCTTTAAGAAATGAGGTACTGCTTCATTGAGTCTGCCATTTTGAGAGTAGAAGTTGGCAATAGCAAGCATATTGGATGAAGTTGGTTCAAGTATTAGGAGTTCTTTCATGGCTCTTTCGTATAGTGGAGACGTGTTACAAGAGAAGGCTTTAAACAACGAAATGACTTTTTTTATTAGGTCTATGTCATTAGTGTTTTGACCTAAGCGAGGCTCGTATATGCTGGTTAGATTATTGCAATTGGCAATGCCACTTTGAACAAACATGGCATCTAGATTTTCTCTATGTTTTTTGTCTGATTCGTTATTTGATGATGCTCTTTGTTCGAAAAGTTGGTTGGCATTGGCATAAAAATCTAGGATGAGGTTTTCGGCGACTTTCCCATTTTTATGTAGATTATTTAGGAGGTGCATCTTGATGATCACGTATGCTCCGTCAATACTATTTCCTTTTTTGGTAAAAAGGCTGTCTACTAAAGCGAGTGATTTTTCTTGTTCATCAGGGAAAAACTTTAGAAAGGCATTTACCTTGTCTTGAAGGGCATTCTCGCTATTGGGGAAATGTTTGATCCGAAGATCGTAGAGATTCATGATGGTATCTAGGTATGCTCGTTTGTCTTTTTCGGATGTGGCATTCCCGTAGAAATAGGTGTATATTTTTACTCCATTTTGGTATAGACTTTCTCTAGCGTTTAGGGGACAAACCTTGTGCGCTGCTTTCCAAAACTTATATGACTCTTTATAGATTCCTTCTTTGAAGGAATCTATGTAAATGCTAAGATTTCTTAGGCATTCGTTTTGCTGTTCTGGAGTTGTTCCGTAGCGCGTATTACCTGTTTGGGCGTAAGTTGATGTAGCTATAAATAGAAAGGCTACTGTGACTAATGCTAGATTTCTCATAGGAAAAGTTATTTAGTTAAATACAGGTTAAGTATTGAAAGCACCACCGAAGTGGTTTTCGGCGGTGCTTTAAGTAAATGCTGACTCGGGAAACCTAATTAAGTGTATATTTAAAATGAATGATTTAGTCTTGTTTATGGGGATGATTAGCTATACCTACTTTTCCCCAATAATGTTCACACCATTTAGAACCTTTGATTCAGAGGTGCCTTCTACGACTGTTATTTCGACAACCCCATTCTTACCTTTCTCGCCATACTTTGCAATGGCTTTTTCTCCTTTTAGAACGGTAATTTGATCAACTATTTCAATCTTGTTCAGATCTCCTGTGTACTCTTTCCCGTTGACGATCTTGAGAACCTTTGAGAAGTCTTCGCTGGTTTTTGTAGTTTCGGAAGCCCCATCGAGTTTAAACTTAATAGGGAAGGTAAATGATACTCGTACGTTTTCCCCTCTTTGCTTACCAGGAGTCCATCGGGGCGAATTCTTAACGATTCGGATGGCTTCTTGGTCAAGAGAAGGATCCGTGCCTCGGAGTACTTTTACGTTAGAGACTTCGCCTGATGCTTCCACAATGAACTGTACGTATACGGTTCCTTGAATTCCTTTTTTTGCAGCCTCTTCTGGGTATTTTAAGTTTGCACCTACGTACTCCCTAAAGCCTAAGCTGGCTTCTTTCCCATTGAAGGTGGGCATGTCTTCGGCAACAAAGAAAACCTCTTCTTCACCTTTACCTTTTTTTGAGACTTTTGCCCCATCGGAGAGCATATACCTAATAGGGAATGTGAAAGAAACTCGTACAGGCTTCCCTTTTATTTCACCTGCTTTCCATCCAGTTGCTTGAGATACTACTCGTATGGCCTCCTTATCCAGCGAGGGGTCAACTCCTTTAAGAATCTTTACTTTGGAAACAGAACCATCTTTTTCTACAACAAATTGTACATAGACGTTTCCTTGGATACCGTTTTTAAGAGCAACCTCAGGATATTTAAGGTTCTTAACAATGTACTCTCGGAAGCCTAGGGTTGCTTCTTTACCTTTAAAGGTGGGCATCACTTCAGCAGTATTGTAGATCTTATCATCCTGAAGTGCTGCTTCACTTGCTAATTGAGTAAAACTGGTAGATGCATCGGTCGAAGTTGAAGTTGCGTTATCTTTAGAGATCTTATCAACTCCCATTTCCACGGTAAACGACGTTAGCACGAGCGCCGATACGAATGCTACTGGAACGAGTATTCCTTTTGCTCGTAGCCAAATTGAATTACTGGTCTTGTTCATCATCTTAATGCGTTTTTTAATAAGGATTAGGCTGAAGTGGCTTACCGGAACAACCTCGCGCCCTACAGTCGCATTCACCAGCGATGCTTGGTACTCGTAGCTGCTCACCCCAAGATCGATCACTGCACGATCGGCCGTGTATTCATGGTTCTCGGTGATGAGCTTCTTGAGCATCCATGATGCCGGGTTAAACCACTGGAACACCGCGAAAAACTCGCCCAAGAGGAGGTCGATGGAGTGCAGCTGCCGGCTATGCACGCGCTCGTGGAGCAGCATCTTGGTAAGGTCGCGGTGGTCGATGAGCTTCTCGGGAAAGACAATCCATCCGAAGAAGGCAAAAGGGGCGATGGCCGCACGGGTCACCTTTATAGTATAGCTATCGATAGTATAATTCTTGGAAGTGGCGATGATGTAGAGCACGCGGGCATACGACCCCATCATCCGCAAAAGAAAGATGGCAACACCTGTAAGGTAGATGGTGAGGATAATGGTAGTGGGATCTCCCCAAGCGCTACCTTGCGCATCCGCTCCTTGCGCGGTGACTACCAGCTCGGGCAGGTTAATGGTATAGGTTGGTGTTATGACGATGGCGGGCATCATTCCTTCTGCTGTTTCGCCGTGCTGCATGGTAAGCAGCGGTATGGCGATGCTCCAGAGGATGGCTCCCATTAGGTAGAAGCGGTTGCGGGCAAACGATCGGTCGGCGGCAAGGGCTAGCTTAAAGAGCCCCATCAGCAGCAGGATGCTGAGCGCAACCTTGGCTAGGTAGATTAGGAATTCGGTTGTCATGGCTTTTCCTTATTTTTCTGGATCATTTCCAGGATATCCTTTAAGTCCTCTTCGCTGAGCTTTTCATTACGGGCAAAAAACGATACCACGTTCTTGTACGAGTTGCCGAAGTAGTTGTTTACAAATCCCGAAAGGAACTGGGCGGTGTACTCCTCCTGCTTTACCAGCGGGAAGTATACGTTTACGTTACCAAAGGTTTTATGGCCAACGTAGCCTTTGGGCTCTAAAATTTTAATCACGGTAGCAAGGGTATTGTAGTGCGGCTTCTTCTTGTCGGGGTAGTTTTCGAGGATGTCCTTAATGGCGCCTTCGCCCGTTTTCCAAACCGCTTGCATTACCTTTTCTTCTTGTCGTGTTAGCTTTTCCATTGTTGATTCAAATTTTACGATAAGACAAATCTATACTATAAAAATAGTAATTGCAACTATTTTTATAGTAATCTTACGGTGGTGGTAGTTTTTTTATGAAAAAAGAGGGCTCGGCTACCCGAAATGGGTAGATAATGGGCGTGCGGAAGCTTGCTGCTTATGCTTTAGCGTTCGCCTTGTGGGCTGTTCTCGCTTCGGGTAAGGTAGGTGTAGGCAAAGCTGGTGCCTATAATCAGAATAACCCCGGCTACTGCCAGTAGGCTGTAGCGTTCGCCAAGGAAGATGAGCGCCAGCATCGACCCAAAGATGGGCTCGAAGTAGGCGAGGAGCGGGGCTAGGTCGGGGCGCACAGCGCTAAATCCCTTAAAGTAGAAGATGCCGCCAATGGCGGTTGCCAGCACGCCAAGCCCGCTTGCGGCGAAGATGTTGTAGGTGGTGAACGATATGGGGAGCATAAACGCTGCGGGCAGAAATAGCGTAAAGCCGACTAGCGCCCCGCTTACGAGCGTGTGCTCGGCATCGATGCCGCAGCCCTTCATGGCCCTAACCTGCACCATCAGGATGCTGAAGAGGAAGCCGGACGATAGCGCCGAAATCAGCCCGAGGATGCTCAGCTTGGTGTCCGAAAGGCTTGCGCCTACAATAAGCAGTAGCCCTAGCAGGTTGATGGCCGATGAGAGGTAGTACCGACTTCCAAAGGTCGACCGCTTAAGGTTGGGGATGAAGTATCGGCGTATAATCTTTTCGGTGAACGGCAGGTAGATGGTGGCGGTGTAGAGCATCACCACGCTTAGGCCTACCGAGAAGAGGAGCGTACCCATGACGTAGGTGGCCATCACCAGCGCCGACACCAGCCCCGTGAGCAGGTACACCTTGGGCGATGCCTTTGCGGCGCTCCAGTTGAGGCTAACGTACTGCTTGGCCTTATCCGTTGAAATGATGAATTGCATCAGCAGAATAACCAGCAGCCCGGCAAGGGCAAAGCCGTAGCGCATCAGCAGGATGTTTAGCGGATGGGTGCCCTGCACGAAGTTGGCGAAGGTGCCCATGGAGCCCATCAAAAGGCATCCGATGAAGAGCAGCGTGGCCCCTTTTCTATTGCTCATGGCTTTTTATATGGGTAGGCTAAAGTAGCCGTCGAGCACCAGCTTGGTGGGGATCATCTTCATTCGGGCAACGTTGTAGATAAGCTCGGCTACCTCTTTAGGATCGATAAACGCTTGTACTCGATCCTCGAAATACTTGCGCTCGTCGGCGCTCACCCCTGCCCAGAGGGCGGTTTCCACCGGGCCCAGCTGCAGGTTGAACACGTTCATCAGCCCCTGACGGCCGTAGCGGGCGTTGTAGCTCTTGGCCAAATTGTCGATGTAGGCGAAGCTGGCGCCGTAGTGCGGCGCCGAGGGTAGTCCGAAGTCGGCGCTCTGCCCCAGCAGGTTCACCAGCAGCCCGCCCTTGTTGAGGTGCTTCTTGGCCAGCGTGAAGATGGCCACGTAGCCGCGCAGGTAGCGCTCCATCATGGTATAATCATCCAGCGAGTCGAGGCTGGTGTTGATGTACGGGAACGAGGCGGTTACGATTAGGTCCAGCGCTCCGATCTGCGCGAAAACCGCTTCGATCGCTTCAATGTTGGTAATATCTAGCTGGAATGAGGTTCCTTCGGGTAGGTTGTCCCTTTTCGATCGGTAGGTATAGCAGATATCGTACTCGCTGCCGAGCCGATTGATGATGCAGCGCCCCATATCGGAGCCTGCGCCTACCACTAGCGCTTTTTTCTTCATGCTTTCTAGGATGATGGCGGTGCAAGTATAGCAAGAATCGGCGATATTCCGTGCTGCACCTTCGGGGTTTGGCCAATACCTATGGGGATTTTCCTGCCGCAGCGCTGCAGCGACCCAATCCCTATGAGGATTTGCCTGCCGCAGACTTGCAGCGACCCAATCCCTATGAGGATTTGCCTGCCGCAGACTTGCAGCGACCCAATCCCTATGAGGATTTGCTTGCCGCAGAGCTGCAGCAGCCCATTCCCTATAGGGATTGGCTTGCTGATGCATTGCAAAAGCGTATTATGCATACATAATTTATTGCCGCAGAGTTGCAGCAGCCAAATATGTATGCATAATTGCCTGCCGCAGGTTTGCAGCGACCCTTTATGCATGCATAATGGCTTGCCGCAGGTTTGCAGCGACCCTTTATGTATGCATAATGGCTTGCCGCAGGTTTGCAGCTACCTTTTATGTATGCATAATGGCGAAATTCGATTCTGAATATTTTGGGAATGCATAAAATGTTGGGGCGGACGTTGTGGTGGCGAACGATGTAGGGGCGAATAATTATTCGCCCCAACGGGAACAAATGGGTACAAAAAATCCCGCCTCCATCACTGGGGGCGGGATTTTATTATTGTAGGGGCGAAAAATTTTTCGCCCCTACAATAACGTTGTTTCTAACGTCTAACAATTATTTCGTTCCTAGCTCTACGGCTTTAGCAATGGCCTTTGCTATGCCCTGGGCGTTCTTTCCGCCGGCTTGGGCAAAGAATGGCTGACCGCCGCCGCCACCTTGGATCTCTTTGGCAGCCTCGCGGATAATCTGTCCGGCATTTACCCCCTTATCCTTGATAAGGGCATCGCCGGCTGCAACGGTAAGGCTTGGCTTGCCGTCGTTCACTGCACCTATTACTATAAGCAGATCGGCATGCTCGCCCTTTAGCTGGAAGGCAAGGTCCTTAATGGCATCTGGACTAAGGGCAACCTCTTCGGCAAGCACTTTAACGCCGTTTACCTCGGTAATCTTAGCCTTCAGTTCGCCCTTTAGCGCCACCACCTTTTCGCGCATCAGCGCATCGATGGTTTTGCGGAGCTCTGCCGCCTCATCGATCAGCTTCTTTAGTCCTGCTGATAGGTTGGCTGGGTTGTTGAGCAGTGCTTTTACCTCTTTTAATGATTCTTCCTGACCGTAGATTAGCTCCTCTGCACCCTTTGCGGTAACCGCCTCAATACGGCGAACACCTGCTGCAATGGCGCTTTCGGAGGTTATCTTGATGATTCCAATTTGACCGGTTGCTGGTACGTGGGTTCCACCGCAAAGCTCAACCGACTCGCCAAACTGGATAACGCGAACCTTATCGCCATACTTCTCGCCGAATAGCGCCATGGCGCCCATCTTTTGAGCCTCTTCGATTGGGGCTTCGCGACGTTCGTTTAGCGGGGTATTCTTGCGGATAAGCTCGTTTACGATGCGCTCAACCTGCTTAATCTCCTCGTCGGTTACCTTCTGGAAGTGGGCAAAGTCGAAGCGTAATCCATCAGGGCGAACCAACGATCCCTTTTGCTCAACGTGTGTGCCTAGCACCTGACGAAGCGCAAAGTGGAGTAGGTGGGTTGCCGAGTGGTTGTTGGCGGTGGCTGTGCGAGCCTCCTCGTTTACTACCGCATGGAAATTGGCCGATGCATCCTGTGGAAGCTTATCGGTGATATGTACGATAAGGTTATTCTCCTTAACGGTGTCGATGATGTTGATTCGCTCGCTTTCCGACTCGATGTAGCCCGAGTCGCCCACCTGTCCACCGCTCTCGCCGTAGAATGGGGTGCGGTCGAACACCAGCTGGTACTGAGTTTTATTCTTGCTCTTAACGGCACGGTAGCGGGCAATTACCACATCGGCGCTGCTATGGTCGTAACCGATAAACTCTTCGGTGTCGAACTTGCGTAGCTCCACCCAGTCGTCGGTTTCAACGGCTGCTGCGTTGCGCGAACGGTTCTTTTGCTCCTCTAGTTCTTTTTCAAAACCCACCTTATCAACGGTGAATCCCTTTTCGCGGGCAATCAGTTCGGTAAGGTCGTATGGGAAACCAAAGGTGTCGTTAAGTACGAAGGCGGTTTTACCGTCGATTTCGTTCTTTCCTTCGGCTTTTGCTTTTTCGATGATCGAATCTAGGTGACGAATGCCCGTTTCGAGGGTGCGAAGGAATGCAGCCTCCTCTTCGGTAATCACCTTTTCGATGAGCACCTGTTGCGATTTAAGCTCAGGGAACTGCTCGCCCATCTGTCCAACAAGAGTTGGAATAAGCTTGTTGATGAATGGCTCGTTGAAGCCAAGGAACGTGTACCCGTAGCGAACGGCACGGCGAAGGATTCGGCGAATAACGTATCCTGCCTTAACGTTCGATGGCAGCTGACCGTCTGCAATCGAGAAGGCGATGGCACGAAGGTGGTCGGCAATAACGCGCATGGCGATATCGGCCTCCTTGTTCTCACCGTACTTCTTACCCGACATTTCGGCAAGCTTCGTAATCATTGGTTGGAATACGTCGGTATCGTAGTTGCTCTTCTTGCCTTGTAGGGCCATGCAGAGGCGCTCGAATCCCATGCCGGTGTCAACGTGCTTGGCAGGTAGCAGCTCTAGGTCGCCGTTTGCCTTGCGGTTGAACTGCATGAATACGTTATTCCATATTTCAATTACAAGAGGATTATCCTTATTAACAAGATCACGACCTGCTACTTTAGCACGCTCGTCGTCATCTCGTAGATCGATATGAATTTCAGAACAAGGGCCGCATGGACCAGTTTCGCCCATTTCCCAGAAGTTGTCCTTCTTAGAACCGGGTAGGATTTGTGCTTCCGGAAGGTACTTCTTCCATATTTCGAAAGCCTCTAGGTCGGCCTCCATATTATCGTCCTTGCTACCGCCAAAGTACGAGGCGTAGAGACGATCCTTAGGTAGCTTGTACACGTCGGTTAGCAGCTCCCAAGCCCAAGCGATGGCTTCCTCCTTAAAGTAGTCACCAAACGACCAGTTGCCCAGCATCTCGAACATGGTGTGGTGGTAGGTATCGTGGCCTACCTCTTCGAGGTCGTTGTGCTTACCCGATACGCGCAGGCACTTCTGCGAGTCGGCAACACGGGGAAACTTGGCGGGTTGGTTGCCCAAAAAGATGTCCTTAAACTGGTTCATACCAGCGTTGGTAAACATCAGCGTAGGGTCGTTTTTTACGACCATGGGAGCCGAAGGCACAATCTCGTGCTGCTTCGAGCGGAAGAAATCAAAGAATGTTTTCCTAATCTCATTCGAATTCATACAGAACCGACTTTATTTCAATTTTACTTAATTTCGAAAAGCAGAAATGTCCTCAGATTCCTGCAAGATACCGTTTCGTGTAGTAGCTACAAAATCAGCAGCAGACTGCTGGATGTATGGTGCTTTAAACACGGCACACTCGCGGCCGATGGACTAAATACGAGGTTGTAAAATTAGTTTATTTCCGTTAGATTTGTCGCCCATCCAACCAATTTGTTCACAAATCAAACCAAGGTGTAATGGCCAAAATACAATATCGATTCAATCCCGAAACGCTTACATTCGATATCGTAGCCATTCCTTTAAAAACTCGTTTTGCCAAAGGTCTCGTTACTTTTCTGGTGGGATTTGCCATTGCTTCGGTTTTTATGGTGATATATGGGCTTTTCTTTGATACGCCTAAGTCGCACAACCTACGCCGTCAGAACGCTGAACTTCGGGTTAAGTACGAGTTGCTCAATAAGCGGTTCGATGAAACAGACCGAATTCTAACTGATTTGCAGGAGCGCGATAATACCGTTTACCGCTCCATCTTTGAGTTGGACATAATTCCCGAACAGGTTCGAGAGGCCGGTTCTGCCTCTTCGGAGAAGTACGAAAAACTTTCTGGTTACGAAAACTCCGACATCCTTATAGGGGCATCCGAAAAATTGGATATGCTCACCCGCAAGGTTTACCTACAGTCCAAATCGTTCGATCAGGTTGCCGTGCTGGCCAAGAGCAAGGAAAAAATGATGCTTTGCGTACCGGCCATCAACCCGGTTGCGCTTAAGGGAAGGCTTAGGTTGATGGAAAACTTCGGTGGCCGTATTGACCCTGTATACCGTAGATGGGCCTACCACGAAGGAATCGACATCTCTGGTCCGCAGGGCACCCCAATATACGCTACCGGTGATGGGGTTGTTGATTTAACCGAATATTCGTTTAGAGGTTACGGCAATCAGATACTTATCAGCCACGGATTTGGATACCATACGCGCTATGCACACCTCACAAAAGTATTGGTTGTACCTGGTCAAAGGGTAAAGCGTGGCGAGAAAATTGGACTGATGGGAAGCACCGGAAAGTCTACAGGATCGCACCTCCACTATGAGGTTATTGTGCGTGGGCGACCTGTAAATCCTGTAAACTACTTGAGCCGTGACATGGAGTTGGACGAGTATGAAAGCATAATCGACAATGCTCCTCAAACGAAGAGTAAAGGGACGGATCTTTCTAAATCGAAAAAGAGAAGAAGAAGATGAGCAAGCACAAATACCTATTCAACCCCGAGTCGTTGAGCTACCAAAAGGTGGGGCCAACGCTCAAGAAGCGGATTATTCGTGCTGCGGCGATTCTAATTACGGCAGCAGTAATATCTACCATCTACTATACTATCTACTCGTTTTTCTTTGATACGCCAGTAGAGAAGAAGCTAAAGCACGAAAATAAGCTGCTCGCCAAGCAGTATCGCGAACTCGACAAGCGTTTTGATAGGTTGCAGGAGGTTGTTGGCGATTTGCAAACTCGCGACCAAAATATCTATCGGGTGATCTTTGAGGCTGAACCCTACAAGGATAGCGTATTCTTGGCCGGGGGAAACTATGCCTTAAGGATAGAGGAAATAGAAAGCAAGAATAATAACGAGCTGATAGAGCAGAGTCAGACCGTATTGGAATCGGTCGCTGCAAAACAGGTACCAATAAATCTAGCTCTTCTAAAGCGAATTGATGTAATATCGAGAGCAAAAGGTGACTCCATTAGGCTTATTCCTTCTATAATTCCGCTTGAGCAGAAGGATATACGCCAGCTTGCCGCACCTATGGGGGTTCGCATACACCCTTTTTACAAAACATTAAAGCCGCATAATGGTGTCGATTTTACGGCACCAGCAGGATCGCCAGTTCTGGCGGCTGCCGATGGGGTAGTGGCGAAAACCGACAGCCGTCGTTCGAGTGGAAATTCTGTATTGATAAACCATACCAACGGGTACAGCACTTTTTACGCGCACTTAGGAAAAATAGGAGTTCGAAATGGGCAGCGAGTTAAAAAAGGGATGACAATTGGCTCTGTTGGCAGCTCCGGCATGAGCGTTGCACCTCATCTTCACTACGAAGTTTTAAAAAATAATCGTCCAGTTAATCCAGTGCATTTCTTTTTTGCCGATATTAGTCCTTCCGATTACCACAAGCTTATCCAAAAGGTAAGCCAGAGTGGGCAGAGTTTAGACTAAATTATACGCTATGCCTTACAAGGAAAAAAAAGTTGAGAAGCTGTTCTACAGCATCGGGGAAGTATCCGAGATGCTAGGGGTTAATCCTTCGCTTATTCGTTTTTGGGAGAAGCATTTCCCTATTATTAAACCTCAGAAGAATAAGAAGGGAAATAGGCTTTTTACAGTAAAGGATATTGAGAACCTAAAGCTTATCTACCATTTGGTAAAGGAAAAAGGGATGACCCTCGAAGGGGCTCAAAAACGGCTTAAGGATAACAAGGAGGGCGAAGATCGCAGCTTCGAAGTGGTCGATCGTCTTACAAAAATCAAGGAAATGCTGCTAGAGGTTAGCAGCCGCCTTCCGTAGTATTAGCAGCTTATTGATTTGTGCACTCCTTACGTTAGGAATGCCTTGTTGTATTGTTGCTTCTTTAATATCATTATTAGATGACCGTAAAAGATGTTGCCAAAATTGTAGAGCAGCTAGCCCCTGTTGGCTATCAGGAGGGGTACGACAACTCGGGGTTAAGCGTTGGATCGCCTTCTATGGAGGTGTCTGGCATTCTTCTTTGCTTCGATGTCACCGAAAAGGTGGTAGACGAAGCTATAGCACTAGGGGCTAACCTTATTATCTCGCACCATCCGGTTATTTTTTCAGGACTTAAGAGCATAACGGGGCGCAGTACGGTTGAGCGTATCGTGCTCAAGGCTATTCAGCATAACATTGCGCTTTACGCGGCGCACACCAACCTCGATAGCGTTCCCAGAGGCATAAACGATAAGCTATGCGACATTTTGGGACTTCAAAATCGTCAGGTGCTTAGTCCGCTAAAGGGACAGCTGGTAAAGATCGTAACCTTTGTCCCCCAACAACAAGCGCAGGACGTTCGCGATGCAATGTTTGCTGCAGGAGCAGGAGGCATTGGTAGCTACGATTGCTGTAGCTTTAACTCTGAGGGGAAGGGGTCGTTTAGAGCATCCGAAGGGGCAAATCCGTTCGTAGGGAAAATAGGGGAACTGCACTTCGAACCAGAAGTTCGAGTTGAGGTAGTTTGTCCTCGAATCTTTGTTAATGGCGTTGTTGGGGCAATGGTAGATGCTCATCCCTACGAGGAGGTTGCCTACGACATTGTTCCCCTAGAGAACGACTACAACAAGATCGGAATAGGAATGGTTGGCGAGCTTGAAGAGCCTATTGCGGCTTCAGCCTTTCTGGAGCTGGTTAAGGAAAAGCTAGGATGCTCGGTGCTTCGCTACTCTAATCCCAATAAGTCGCACGTAAAAAAAGTGGCCGTATGCGGTGGAAGCGGGGCCTCGTTGGCTGGTGTAGCTGTTGCCAAAGGTGCAGATGTTCTTGTAACAGGTGATGTGAAGTACCACGCCTTTCTCGACTATCAGGAAAAGCTTCTGCTCGTTGATGCTGGTCATTTTGAAACAGAGCAATTTGCTATTGGTATTTTTTATGATTTTATTAGAGAAAAAATAGCTAATTTCGCGGTTTACAAGACCGAACAAGTTGATAACCCAGTAAATTACTTATATCGCTGAATATGGCAACAGAAAAAAGCAAAGCCCAAGATGCTAACGAGCTTTCGGTAGAGGAAAGACTCAGAACGCTTTATGAGCTTCAGGTTGTAGATTCTGAAATTGACAAAATCATAACACTTAGAGGCGAACTTCCTCTTGAAGTTCAAGACCTCGAAGATGAAATCGAAGGTTTAGATACTCGTGTTAGAAACCTCGAAACCGAAATTTTGAACCTTGAAAGTCAGATTGCCAAGAAAAAATCAGACATTGAAACCTCAAAAGGATTAATCGCAAAGTACAGCGAGCAGCAAAACAACGTTCGTAACAACCGCGAGTTCGAATCCTTAGCAAAGGAAATTGAATTTCAAACGCTCGAAATAGAGCTTGCCGAAAAGCGTATTCGTGAATTTACTATGCAGGTGAAGGATAAGCGTCGTCTTATTGAGGATGCCAAAACTCACATGCAGGAGCGCGCTATTGATTTGGAAAATAAGCGTCGCGAACTCGATGAAATTACATCTGAAACCCAAAAGGAGGAAAATGACCTTCGTGAGCGTTCGGAGCAGCTTCAGCATCTTATAGAGCCTCGTCTTCTTTACGCATACAAGCGTATTCGTTCGAATGCTCGTAACGGGTTGGCTGTTGCAACCGTTAAACGCGATGCTTGTGGTGGTTGCTTCAACCGTATTCCACCACAGCGCCAACTCGACATTAAGCTCAGCAAAAAGGTTATTGTTTGCGAGTACTGCGGGCGTATTCTTGTAGATACTTCCCTATCGGGCGAGGAAATCGAATAGCTCAATTCAAAGCATACATACAAAGGGCTGCTCCAATAGGGCAGCCTTTGTTTTTGGGAAGCAATCGCTATGATTTTTAGGATGAAGTGCTTTGGGCTCCTGTATGTGCCGGACAAATATTTGTTACAACGATGAAATAGAAATCCGCTGGTGGCGGAAACCTGTTACAACGATGAAATGCCATTCCGCTAGTGGCGGAAGTCCGTTTCATCGTTGTAATGCCATTCCGCAGCTGGCGGAAGCTCGTTTCTTCGTTGAAATGCCATTCCGCTGATAGCGGAAGCTTATTCCATCGTTGAAATAACAATCCGCTGCCAGCGGAAATCCATTTCATCGTTGTAATGGATTTCCGTTAGCAGCGGACGTGTATTTTCGGTCTGTAAATTTACTTGTGCGATTAGCGTTTGCTACCAGTCTCCACCAGCGCCGCCGCCGCCGAAGTCTCCGCCGCCAAAGCCGCCGAAGTCGCTTCCTCCGCCAAAGCCTCCGCCTCCGCTAAAGTCGCTCCATCCGCCCGAACTACGATGTCCTCCTCCGAAACTACTGCCCATGCCCATTAGAAGAAGCCACCAAGGAAGGCTGCTAGTATGGTGTCCTGCAGAGGTGTAAACCGAGCTTGCATTTCTTCGGGCTCGACTAGCCGCAGCAACAATGCCAAACACTATCGCTATTATAATGAATACGAGTACGGATGACAGCGGCGATACTTCTTTTCCCGCGCCTTTCCTATCGGCCTTATACTCGCCCTTGGCCATCTGAATGATGGCGGTTGTGGCCTCATCCAATCCCTGGTAGTACTGATTTCTTCTAAAAGCAGGAATCAGTACCTCATCGGTAAGCCTATTGCTTCGGGCATCGGGAATGGCACCTTCCATTCCGTAGCCGGTAGCGATAAAGACTTTCCCTTTTTCGCTGCCAACTCTAGGTTTAATAAGGATTAAGAGGCCGTTATTCTTGCCTTTTTGCCCGATTCCCCACTTGCGTCCTAGCGCAAACGCGTACTCGCTGATGTCGTAACCATCCAGTGTGGGCACGGTTACAATGGCTATTTGAGTAGAAGTTGAGTCGTTGTATGCTCTGAGCTTCGTTTCCAGCTGCTGCTGTTCTTGAGGGGTGAGCAAGTTGGCAAAGTCGTTTACCATTTGGGGCGGATTTGGCCTTTCGGGTAGATTTTGCCCAAACGATGCAAGCGCAGATGCCAAAACGAATAGCAGCGTGTATAGTAGTTTCATGTTGTTTAAATTTGGGTGGCTATTCCTTTGAATCGCCAAAGGAAATTTCATCGGAAAGCTCGTTAACATCGTCGGTTGCTCTAGGGAAGTGCTTCTTTAGCTGTTCTCCCGCTAGGAGTAAGCCTTCCGTAAGGCCTTCGGTAAATAGCCCTTCCTTAAACTTGTTCGCCATCGTATTTTTAATGCACTCCCAAAAATTAGTAGGAACTCTTTTGTTGATTCCTGCATCGCCAATAATGGCAAACTTGCGATCGGCAGTGGCAAGGTAGAAGAGCACTCCGTTTCGGAGATCTGTTTGGTGCATTCCAAGCTCAGCAAATACGTTTGCAGCTCTATCGAGCACGTTTTTTTCCTTGCAGTGTGCTTCTATATGAACCCGAATTTCACCAGAGGTGTTTAGCTCTGCTTCCTTAATGGCGTTAACAATGGCCTCTTGATCTTTTTCGCTGAATAGCAGCTGGCTTTTCATCGTAAAATAGTTGAAAAGCAACCCTAACATGGTAGGGTTGCTCGGGTTGTTATGTTTTAGAACTTAACTTCGGGTGCTTTTTCGGCACCTTTGTCAGCTTCGAAGTAGGCGGCTTTCTCGAATCCAAACATCGAAGCAAATATCATTTGAGGAAATTTGCGGATGGTTTGGTTGTAGGTTTTTACCTCGTTGTTAAAGTCGTTGCGGGCAACCGTGATTCTGTTTTCGGTACCTTCGAGCTGTGATTGTAGATCGAGGAAGTTTTGGTTAGCCTTTAGATTTGGGTAGTTCTCGGCAACAGCTAGCAACCTTCCTAATGCTGACGAAACTTGGTTCTGTGCGGCTTGGAACTCTTGGATGCTCTTCGCATCGAGTTTCTCTGGGCTAACGGTTACCTTTGTTGCACCTGCACGAGCCTCCATAACCTGAGTTAAGGTCGATTTTTCGAAATCGGCATACCCTTTAACGGTGTTTACCAGGTTAGGGATGAGGTCTGCTCTTCTCTGATACTGGGCCTCCACTTGCGACCATTTCCCCTTTACATTCTCGTCCATAACAACAAGCTTGTTGTACGAGTTTTTAAACCATAAAAACATGATAAGAACAAAAACTGCAACTGCAGCTAATACTATCCAAGTCTTTTTCATTTTTGTCGTTTTATTTGCGTTAACAGCGAAAAGATAAGCAAAATGTATGCAACATTTCTATGTTACGGGGATTTGTCATTAAATTATTTTGAGCCAATCCCTCGTTCTATGAGTTGCTGCTTCTTCTTTAGTGATGTTTGTGTTACCCCACCATTGCTTCTCGGGTTGTTTTATGCTGCGTATAAATGGTGTAGTACATATGGACACGTTAAGATCTCGTGATAGAGATGGCATTTCTGATGCCATCTCTGACCTAAAGTCTTTTGAATTTGATTGAGTTTTTTGGGTTGAACGAGTTCTGGTAGTAAAGAAATTTTGTGCTACTTTTTGTCAAGTTTTGCGACATTTTGGCAGTGTACAAGGTTGTATTCATCCTGCAAAAAAATAAAGCCCAACAGTATTGTCGGGCTTTAATATGTAATTGAAGTATTTACCTATGCCATCGGCCTCCTCTGACTCTTCCTCTGCTGCGAGAATTTCTGCTGTACTTGTCTTGACCAAGCTCCGTACCTATACTTATTCTAAACGTGTTTGCAAGAGGATTGCTCGTACCATTATTAGATGTAGGTATTAAATAGGATACGTCCAGTATAAACAAGTTGTATTTCAATCCGCCTCCAACAGTGAAGAACTTTCTATCTCCCTTGCTTTTTGATTCGCTGAACGATCCGGCTCTTATGCTAAGGAGGTTGTTAAAGGAGTATTCGGCGCCTAACGAAAAGGAAAAACCGCCGGGCATATCGGAGAATGAGCTGAAAATACCTCCTAGCACATCTTTATCTCCGTTTATGTTGGTTCCTTGTTCATCGTACTTAGGAGTGGGGACAAGAAGTTTTGCGACTTCAACAAGTCCTGATATTCTATGTATTCGGCTTGCCGTTGCTGTGTATCGACCTCCTATTCGTAAGGTTGTTGGCAGGAATGATTTTGCATTTTCGTTGTTGCTATACGCCACTTTTGAACCTATATTCGAAATCGATAATCCAAAGGCTACATCCCCATCGTTATACCTTCCAAGGGCTTGGCTGTAGTAAAGAGAAATGTCAGCAGCAAAAGAACTGGCCTTTTTAGTTTCTACGGCATCTTGAGTATAGCCTCCCGTGAGGTTTGAACTTATGTATCTAAAGCTTATTGCAGATGAAAGCATATCGTTTAGTCGACGAGAGTAAGCACCATCGAATGCAAATTCGTTTGGCTTAAACTGCTTTTGAAGGGTATTTGTGTTGTCTGTAAACTCAACTTCTCCAAGAGAAAAGTACCTTAGAGATGCGCTTATAGATTGGCTCTCATCTATTCTGTAGTATCCCGCAATATTGCTTAAGCTAACACCATTAATGATGTTTTTTAGCCATGGGGTATACGTAAAGGAGAACCCTCCCTTGGCTTCTGCAAAGATGTACTTTGCAGGATTCCAATATTGTGAATTGTTATCAGGGCTACTAGCCACGCCTTGATCCCCATATCCAGCTGCTCTAGAATCAGGTGTTATAGTTAAAAATGGCGCGGCAACCCTAATGGGATTGAACTCTTGATCAATAACATCCGACTGAGCAAATACCGAACTTGTAAATAAAATTCCCCCCATTACACACACTCCAACAGCAAATTTCCTTAGCATCCCTTAATCCATATTTATAAGCCCTAAAAATAGTTTTTTATTCCAATTACTAATTACGTTTTTTCTTATTTCTGGGAAGGATTTGGTGTATGTGACGTTTATATTTTTGGTATACAACGAAAAAGCAGGAGGTGTCAGAAATTAGACGTCTCCTGCTTTTTTGCTATATGTGCGATAATATAACCTCTAGCAGAGAGGTTATATCCTGCATGCTATCTTGGGATTTGAACTCCTATTGAAAATCTGAAAGTATTGTCAAGCGGGTTATTTCTTCCCCCACTAGAAGGTATGAGGTATGAAGCGTCAACGGTAAAGGCTTTGTAGTTGATTCCAACTCCAAATGTGTAAAACTTTCTATTTCCTTTGGTTTCTGCTTCGTGAAAGTAGCCTGTACGGAGCGCAAAAATGTTTGCGTAGCTGTATTCAGCACCAATTGAATAAACGAACTCTTTAAGTTCTTCGCTGAATCCGCCTTTAGCATCGCCAAATGAAGAGAAAATACCATCAATTACGCCTTTGTCGGCATTCTTGTCTATTCCGTTCTCAATGTTTGGAGATGGCACAAGTAGCTTTGAGGTTTCGAGCAATCCCGAAATCTTGCTTTTTTCTCCAATGGTTCGAGTGTAGCGTGCTCCAATTCTTAGGTTGGTAGGTATAAAAGACTTTTCGCCTACATCGCTATAGGAAATTTTGGGGCCAATATTCGAGATGTTAACTCCAAGAGCATATTCATTTTTATCAGCCCTTTTTTGATAGTAGAGGGCAATGTCTGCCGCAAATGCTGATGCTGCTTTGGTTTCTACGTTTAGATCGGGGATGGCGTTGCTTCCCATCAGATCTGAGCGTAAGTAGCGGAATGCTATCGCTGCAGAAAAAGATTCTGTCAGTTTTCTTGAATAGGCTAAGTCTATAGCAAACTCATTAGGCTTAAAGTCGGAGGTTACGTTGCCGAAATCATCCCTAAAGGAAATGTTGCCTAACGAAAAGTATCGTAACGAAGCACTAACAGTTTGCTTATCGTCAAACCTGTAAAACCCAGATAGAAAGTGTAGGTTAATGTCGTCTGCAATATTATTCAGCCATGGAGTAAAGGAATACGATCCTCCATATTTACTATTTGAAAAAGAATATTTTGCTGGATTCCAGTATTGTGAGCTATTGTCGGGGCTTGATGCGACACCTTGATCTCCATAGCCAGCCGATCTGGCATCGGGGGTGATTGTTAGGAAAGGAGCACCCATATTTATTTGACTATCTTGCCCGAATAAGTTCGAAGAGAGAACTAGTAAAGAACCGAGTAGAAGAAATGGCCGAAACATATTACACATTATTTTCTTTGTAAGATTAATAGGTGGTAAATTTAAGCTAAATTAATTTCAAAATAAAACATAGACTACAGGGATGTGTAAGATTGAGCGCAACGTGAAATTCAGAATCCTGTAATGCGTTGTATAATAAGTTTGTTTTGTTTTAGATCACTGAATAAGCATTACGGTGTTTTTAGGTTAACTGTCAAAACGTAGCTTATATGGTCTTTCGATTTCTTTTTCTAGTGTTGGGATGCTGATATTTCTGCTTTTGGTAAAGGCCATGTTTCCTTCAAAAAAGACAATGATAGTTGGCGCTGTAAAAATTCGGTATTGTCCATGTATATTGGGGACTTTGTTCATATTTATATGGAGTAACTGTATGTTTGGAAAAGCATTTTGAATTAGTTCTACAATTTTGGGTCTTAGCACATGGCAAACGCCACAATCGTTACTGCTGAAATAGGCTAAAACAGCAACATTTTCTCTTATGGCTTTCTCAAATTCTTCTAGAGACTCTATTTCAACCATTTTAGTTTCGTATAGTTTTTAGGTTTCTTTACTTCGATAGGATTACAACAGCATAAGCTTCAATACCTTCTTCCCTGCCAACAAAACCAAGTTTTTCGGTTGTTGTTGCTTTTACATTTACTTGGCTTGCATCAACCTTCATTACTTTTGAAAGCGTTTCAATCATTTGGGGAATGTAGTTTTTGATTTTTGGGCGTTGCAAACACAATACGCAATCAACATTACCGATCCCGTAACCCTTTTCAGCGATAAGACTGACAGTTCTATCCAAGAGTATTTTACTGTCTATGCCTTTAAATTCTGGAGAGGTGTCGGGAAAATGGACGCCAATGTCGCGAAGACCTGCAGCACCTAGTATTGCATCGCAAATGGCATGAATTAGAACATCTCCATCGGAATGGGCTACGGAGCCTTTTTCATGTTCAATCTTAATACCTCCTAGCCAAAGTTCTAATCCTGGAGCAAGTTTATGTACATCATATCCATTACCAACTCGTATGTTCATGGCCTGTTGTTTGTTGTAAGGTTAGATATTTTACTGTTTCTTTCGAACGTTGCTTTTTTCAAAGGTAGTCTATTTTATTTAGGCTAAAGCCTGGTTTAGTAAAGGGGGAAAGCTATTTATTCTGATATTTTTGGCAAGGAATCGCAGCTGCTCTTCAATGTAAGGTAAGTATGTAATGTTTTTACTGCTTTTAGAAAATCCTTAATGTTAAGAAAGGCGGTTTAGCTGGCGGTCAAATGCTTTTTTTTTATTTTTCATAAAATTATCATGGCTCTCCTATCTTGTTAGGGTATTAATTTTTATATTTGGAAGGTTAAAAAGAAGGGATAACGTAGACCAAAGGATTTTACTATGAAGATTAACAGTACGGTATTTCCATTGTTGGCCATCTCAGCGCTTATGCTTGTTGGATGTGGGGGGAATAGTAATACAGCAAGGAAAGGAAGTTCACCAACAACCGGTTGGGCTTACAATGATCCCAAGATGGGGGGCTTTGAAGTTAAAGATGCCCAAGAGCAAGATCTTGGACCCAATTTGGTATTTGTAGAAGGTGGAACATTTACGATGGGGCAAACCCAACAGGATATCTTTTACGATTGGAATAACGTTCCTCGACGAGTAACTGTGGACAACTTCTACATGGATGAGACCGAAGTTACTAATGTGGATTATAGAGAATATCTATTTTGGTTGCGTAAAGCATATCCAAACTTTATTCAGGTATACCGTAAGGCGCTTCCTGATACTAACGTGTGGCGTCGAGAGTTGGCCTTCAACGATCCATTGATGAAGAACTATCTGCGTCTTCCTCAGTTTAATGACTATCCAGTTGTAGGTGTGTCTTGGCGTCAGGCAAACGACTACTGTACTTGGAGAACAGACCGTGTTAACGAGCTTCGTCTTATAGAGTATGGTGTCCTTGATTATGATCCCGCATCTCAGTTTAATACTGATGCATATCTTGCAGGGCAATATGAAGGGAAAGTTAAGAAGAATCTGCCAAGTTTGAGCAACTCAAAGGATGGCAAAAACGGGACTCGTAGAGTTACTCTTGAAGATGGAATCATCCTTCCTCAATATAGGCTTCCTACTGAAGCGGAGTGGGAGTATGCTGCTTTGGCTCTTATCGGAAACACCTACGATGAGCGTGTGGTAGAGCGTAAGGCATACCCATGGAATGGGCACAGCTTGCGTAATTCAGATCCCAAAGATCGAGGTATTTTTGCCGCCAACATGAGGAGAGGAAGTGGTGACTACAAAGGAACTGCAGGAAGCGCTAATGATGGTTTTTCTAAACCAGCCCCTGTTCGTTCGTTCTGGCCAAATGATTTCGGACTTTACGATATGGCAGGAAACGTAAACGAATGGGTACTCGATGTTTATCGTCCGCTTACATTTGAGGATGTTGAAGACTTCCGTCCTTTCCGTGGAAACGTCTTTACAGAATACAGGAAAAAGGAAGATGGTAGTGTAATGGTTGACTCTTTGAAGCACCTTGTTATAGATACTGTTAAGTCGGTAAAGAGGTATAACTATAGGAAAGGGGATAACCGTAACATTAAAGATGGTGATCTAGGAACGATCTTAGGTTACTCGATGGAGAATAGTTCGGACAGCCTTAGTACAACTCATAAGATGTACTATCAGGGAAATAATAAAGCAACAACACGTCCTAACGATGGTATGGCCTCTCTTGTTAGCGATAAATCGAGGGTCTATAAAGGTGGCTCTTGGAGGGATAGAGCTTACTGGTTAGTTCCAGGAACTCGCCGATTCCTAGATGAAAACGAAGCACGAGACGATATAGGCTTTCGCTGTGCTATGGAAAGTTTAGGTGACCGAATTCCTGCAAATACCAAGAAGAAGAAAAAGTAAGAACCTTAATAACATAAAGAAAGCCTCATTTTGAGGTTTTCTTTTTTTATATAGATAAGTATGGACGCTTTAGACATAATCTTTCAGCAGTATACTAAAAATCCCAAAGTTACTACTGATACAAGAGGAATTGCTCCTGGTGATATATTCTTTGCCCTGAAAGGTGCTAATTTTGATGGGAATGCGTTTGCAGGTAGAGCTTTAGAATTGGGTGCTGCTCTTACTGTTGTTGATGATAAATCGATAAAAGGAGATCGTATTGTTTATGTTGAGAACAGTCTTCTTGCACTTCAAGAGCTTGCTAGGATGTATCGACGGACTCTTAATATTCCATTTATTGGTTTAACCGGCACAAATGGTAAGACTACTACTAAGGAACTAATTGTTGCTGTGCTGAGCTCTAAATATAAGGTTGCTGCAACTAAGGGCAATTTAAACAATCAAATAGGTGTACCTCTTACCATTCTTTCTATACCATTCGATGCACAGGTGGCTGTAATAGAGATGGGGGCTAATCATCCGTTGGATATAGATGAGCTGACCTCGATTGCAATGCCTGATTTTGGGCTGATTACGAATGTCGGAAAAGCTCATTTTGAAGGTTTTGGAAGTTTTGAAGGTGTAAAAAAAACCAAAGGAGAACTCTATGATTTTGTAAAGAAGAAAAATGGAAAAATCTTTATAAACTCAGCGAATTCGCATTTGGTACAGATGGCTCAAGAGCGTGAAATTACTAATACGATTTCTTATGGACTTGGCGAGATGGGTGCAGAAATCTTACAAAAAGATCTTGATCATCCCTTCCTGAGACTGAATTTATCTAAAGGAATACTGGATGGCATTATGCTTGAAACTCGTCTTGTTGGCGATTATAATGCCGATAACGTACTGGCTGCTGTAACAATTGGCCTTCATTTTGACGTACCTGTTGAAAGCATTAGGGCATCTCTACTTGCATATACTCCAACCAATAACAGGTCGCAGTTGATGCGAACTGAAAATAATTTGGTTATTGTGGATTGCTACAATGCCAACCCTACAAGTATGGAGGCTGCTATTTCTAACTTTACTAAGTTTAATGTTGGGCATAAAGTGGCCATATTGGGGGATATGCTCGAACTAGGTGACGCATCAGCGGTTGAGCATGCAAAGGTCATTGATCTTGCCCAGAAAATGGGGGTTGATGAAGTTATGCTTGTTGGACAAGAGTTTGTTTCTGTATCAAAGAATGTCGGTGCTATTTTATTTATGACCTCGGAAGAGTTAGCAGAATACTTGAGGGTTAATCCAATCGTCAACTCGCTGGTTCTAGTTAAGGGTTCTAGAGGAATTAAACTCGAAAATGTTTTATCTTTACTCTAATATAAAGTTTTGAATATATGAAATCTATGGATCCGATAGTTGGAAGATTGATGGGCTTGAGATATAAGTCGCATCCATGGCATGGCGTTTCAATAGGAGAAGAAGCACCTACGGTGGTAACATGTTTTATTGAAATGGTGCCAACGGATACCGTAAAATATGAGGTCGATAAAATTTCGGGATACTTAAAGTTGGACAGACCTCAGAAGTATTCGAACGTAGTACCCGCTTTATACGGTTTTATTCCTCAGACATATTCGGGTAAAAAGGTTGCTCAGATGACCATTGATAAGGTTAATAGAGGCGAGATAAAAGGAGATGGAGATCCTATTGATATCTGCATACTTACAGAAAAGGATATTGCACATGGGGATATCCTAGTTCGAGCACGTCCTATCGGTGGCTTTCGGATGATTGATGGAGTGGATGCCGACGATAAGATTATTGCTGTACTCGAAAACGATGCGGTTTACGGTGAGTACAGTGATATTACGGACTGCCCTCCTATGGCAATTGATCGGTTGAAGCACTATTTTTTAACCTACAAAGACCTGCCTGGCGAAAAACGTAAGGTGGAAATCAGCCATGTATACGATAGGGAAGAGGCTTACGAGGTAATAAGAAGGTCTATGGAAGATTACAACGATAGGTTTAACCTAGAAGATATGCTAATGCTGAAATAGAAAAAGTCGCCCTAAAGCGACTTTTTTTATGAGGTAAACTTTGAAGAATCTAGTTGTTTAAATGTTTTCTTTCCTTTAACGATGTAACTAAGCACAATGCTTTTCTTGTAAAACCCACTGGGTCTATGTTTCCCAACTTGTTTTCGTTTTGTTAGGAATTTGCGAAGCATTTTGTAAAAATCTCGGTGTGCTCTAAGCACTGCGACAAAGAAACCCCATTTGCCATTGGCTAAGAATGCCAAACCTGCGGCTCCATCTAGCACCATTCGGATGAATAGGGTTGTTAGAAGATTCTTTTTTGGAAGATTCTTCGTTAACATAAGTAGGCTATTCCTGAAATTCAGGTACATTTTGTGGGGGTTGTTGTTTGGGAGTGTTCCTCCCCCTACATGGTATACTTCACTTTCTGGGTATACCATAACCTTATATCCAGCATGTTGTAACCTCCAGCAGAAATCGATTTCTTCCATATGCGCAAAGAAGTCGCTATCCAACCCTCCTAGTTTCTTGTAAAGGCTGGTACGTACCATAAGGCAGGCTCCAGAAGCCCAAAATATAGGAATTGGATCATTATACTGTCCGAGATCTTTTTCTGTTGTGGCTAAAATCCTTCCTCTACAGAACGGATAACCATACTTGTCTAGAAATCCTCCTGATGCACCTGCATACTCATACGATTCCTTATCGGCATGTGCTATTAGCTTGGGCATGCATGCTCCAACCTCTGGGTGGCTTTCCATTTGTTTCCAAAGCGGCTCTAACCAACCTTTGGGTGTTTCAACATCGGAGTTTAGAAGGATGGTGTACTCGTAATCGAGATGCTCGATTACCCTGTTATAGCCACCTGTAAACCCGTAGTTTTTGTCAAAACAAATTATTTTTATAAAAGGATAATTCTCCTTTAAGTAGGGAATGCTATTATCGGTGGATCCATTATCTGCGACAATAACATCAGCGATATCTGTTGGCGTGTTTTCAACAACAGAGGGAAGAAACTGCTCCAAAAAAGAACAGCCATTCCAGTTGAGAATAACAACTGCAACTCTATTCATGATATAAGCTATGTAGAGGAGTTTGCGCAGGTCTAGACCTTTTCCAGCGTCGGTGCGACCATAGCCAATACTCTGGTTGTTCTTTTATAAGCTGCTCCAGCATTCTTACATGAGCTTTGGTGATCTCTCCAGGATTTGTATCCTTGGGATTTTCACAGATGATCGACGAGGTTAGCGAGTAGTATCCGCGCTTAGGCTTGTCTATACGGAGAAATAAAACAGGCGAATCAATTTTTTTTGAGATTTTTTCAGGCCCTAGGAAAATTCCGGTTTCGTGATTTAGGAAGTTTACCCAGAAATCGGTTTCCGATTGGGTTGGAGCTTGATCGGCAATTAGTGCAAGCAGGGTTGGTTTGCCATTCTTTGTGCACTCCAGCATCCTTTTTATTGTATGCTTCATGGGCACGGCCTCAATGCCAAAACGTTCACGGCCCTCTTGCATTCTTTTGTTAAAGTGTTTGTTGTTTAGGGGTTTGTATGTGGCAAGAGTTCTGTACTCCGACCAAAGAGGGAACGTAATGTTAACCTCCCAGTTGCCGTAATGCCCCATTACCACAATTGCACTCTTGTTTTTCGCATAAAGCTGCTCGAAAACTTCTGGGTTGGTATACTGAAATCGTTTTTTTGCCTCATCATTTCGCATGTGCAGCAGCTGCATAGATTCAATGAACAGGTCGCAAAGATGGTGATAAAACTTTCGCTCAATCTGCTTAATCTCCTGCAACGGTTTTTCAGGAAATGCTGAGGTTAGGTTTTGACGTACAACTTTTTTGCGATATCCAACAATCAAATAGATGAAAAAGTAGAAGATGTCTGATATGGCATATGCGACACGCAATGGCAGTGCCCAAATTATCCAACTTAGCGAATAGTATAAAGAGTAGCCTATCCTCGATATCATTGCCTATTTTTTAGTAAATTCTTTCAGATGACTTTTTACTATGCCCGTGAATTCCTCTTTTAGCATTGTGTTGCATGCAACAATTTCTTTCCCAAAAATGTAGTTGTTGCCCCCAGAAAAGTCACAAACATGACCGCCTGCCTGCTTTACAATGAGTGAACCTGCTGCCACATCGTAGGACTGGAGGCTATACTCGTAGAACGCATCGAAACGCCCAGCTGCTACGTAGGCGAGATCAGTTGCTGCTGATCCCAAGCGACGGATGCCATGTGTGTTGCGCATTAAGTACTCTAGGAACTTTAGGTATTCTGGCGTTTTCGAAAAATCATAGTAAGGAAATCCAGTTGCAACAAGGCTATCATGTATGGATGGAGCTGTAGATACCTCGATGGGCGTGCCATTAAGGTATGCATTTCCCCCTTTCCATGCATAGAAGCATTCGTCGAGGCTAACTTCGTAAACAACACCAACGACAACTTCCTCTCCTTCCATAAGCGCAATGCTTACTGCGAAAGGGCTTATACCATGTATGAAGTTGGTGGTTCCGTCAAGCGGGTCAATAACCCATCGGTAGTGCTTGTTTTCTGCTGCTACTGTACCTTCTTCTGCAATGAAACCTGCCTCAGGAATTAGCCCCTTCAACTCTTTTACGATAAGTTCTTCCGAAGCCCTATCTACGTAGGATACAAAGTCGTGAAGCCCTTTTTTTTCTACCGCATCCTTTCGAAACTTTGCCCGTTCATTTTTTATTAAATGGCCAGCTTCTACGGCAACAGAAATGGTTTTGCGGCAGATACTCTCGTAATCAATCATTTTTTATATGATGTTTTAGGTTGCACTAATATGGTTTCCTTAAATATCAGTGCAAAGGTAAAATCATTGAGCAAAAGTTTAATGAATCAACCATTTTTTTAGGATATCTGCGGAGATATTAGCTGGAAAGAACAGAACGAAACAATCACTTGCAGGACCTGTAAGTATAGGGAGGTGAATAGATCGACAAACTCTACCATTTCACAACGGGATGACTCTGTCGTATCTATTGAAATATTTGGAAACTTGAATTATGAAATACTTTTGGAGAATTAATCTTTATAGGCAAACCCGTAGGTTTCGTGATGTTGGCTAATATCAAGGCCAACATTTTCCGAGTGGGACGATACGCGCATAGGTACAATCTTGTTGGTTACCCAGTAGAGCAAGTACGACATCCCAAAGGAGAACGATGCTACAATCGTTAGGGCCGCTAGATGTATAGTAAATGTCTTGATGCTGCCTGATGTTAGCCCTACATCTTTGGCGAAAACGCCTGTTAAGATCATTCCCACAACACCACCCATTCCGTGTGCAGGAAATACGTCTAGTGTGTCATCGATGGTTGTTTTGGTGCGAAAGGAAACGGCGTAGTTGCAAATAACCCCTGCAATGGCTCCGATAAGGATGGATTCGCCAACTGTCACGTAGCCTGCCGATGGCGTAATAGCAACCAGCCCCACAACCAATCCTACTGCAGCGCCAATTCCCGAAGGCTTTTCACCTCTGGCTCCTTCGGTAAAAATGTAGGCAAGCATGGCGGCAGCGGCTGCTGTATTGGTATTCAGGAAAGCGGATATTGCCTGAGCATTTGCAGCTAAAGCTGATCCTGCGTTGAATCCAAACCATCCGAACCATAAAAGTCCTGCGCCTAGTAGCACAAATGGGATGTTTGCACGCTTTTCTGGCATGTCGTAATCGTTGCGTTTGCCCAAGAAGATAGCACCTGCAAGTGCGGCAAAACCAGCCGACATGTGAACAACGGTGCCTCCGGCAAAGTCGAGTACGCCCATATTTCGTAGTAGCCCGTTGGGATGCCAGGTTTGGTGGGCAAGCGGCGCATAGACAAAAATGATAAACAGTATAATGAATAAGATGTACGCCCTAAATCGAACCCTTCCGGCAAACGATCCTGTGATAAGCGCGGGAGTAATAATGGCAAACTTCATCTGGAATATGGCAAAAAGTGCAAGCGGAATGGTTGGAGCCAAGCTGGTATTTATGCCTGCGCCAACGTGGTTGAGCATAAAGAAGCTGGTAGGATTGCCGATTAGTCCGGTATGGTAGCCTCCGATGCTGTCGCCAAACGCCAAACTGAAACCAACAAGCACCCAGAGTACGCTAACAATACCCATCGATACGAAGCTCTGTAGAATTGTTGATATTATATTTTTGGGATTAATCATTCCTCCGTAGAAGAATGAGAGACCGGGTGTCATAAGGAGCACCAGTGCTGTTGAGGTTAGCATCCATGCCAGATCTCCTGAGTTAACCCCTTTGATCTCCCCCAAAGGGGTTGATGGCATAAAGATTCCTAGAACTGCTAGCGACATTAGCACTAGCAAGGTAAAAAGCCACTTCTTTTTTGTTTCCATAGTTAGAATATTGATTGGTTCGATCGCAAAAGTATAATATTATCCTTGCTAACCTATATAAAATAGGGGTTGTGCTCTTAAAATATATATAAAATCAACTTTAATCCCTATAAAATACATGATAGGTTGTTTGAATGTTGTAGATATTAAAGCATAGCCTATAAAAAAAGGGGATTCTTTAGCAGAATCCCCTTTTTTTACGATTATATAGTTTAGATAAGTTCACCTATCATATGCCCATCTGGCGAAAGGCTGACGTACTTTACTCTTGCAAGCTGATTTACCAATTTCTCGTTGTAGGGAATTTCAACCTTAATGTACCGTTCGCTAAAACCGTACATTTTTCCGTTTCGCTTGGTGCTCTCGAAGAGAACAAGTCCTTCTCCGCCTACGTTTTTTTCGTAAAACTGCTTATGTAGCTTTTCGCAGAGCAGGCCTAAGCAGTTAGCCCTGTCGGTAATATCGCTATCCTTCACCTTGTCCTCCATGAATACGGTTGGCGTATTGGCGCGCTCCGAGTAGGGGAATACGTGCAGGAAGGCAGGTTCGAGCCTTTCGAGAAACTGGTAGGTTTCCCTAAAATCCTCCTCCGTTTCGCCGGGGAAACCAACTATCACATCAATGCCAAAGAAAGGATTGGGGATGGCCGATCGAATCTTAGCCAGCCGATCCTCGAATATCTCGCGACGATAGCGGCGGCGCATCAGCCCCAATATTTTATTGGTTCCCGATTGCAGTGGAATATGGAAGTGGGGAAGGAATTTTGCCGATTGCGCACAGAATTCGATAACCTCGTCGGTAAGCAGGTTGGGCTCGATGGACGAAATACGGTACCGCTTGATACCATCAACGGCATCTAGATGGCGTATAAGATCGAGGAATGACTCTCCGGTTGTTTTGCCAAAATCTCCGATATTTACTCCGGTTAGCACTATTTCTTTTATGCCGCTAGCCGCTATCTCGTTGGCTTGCTTAATCAGCTCTTCGATAGGAATGTTTCTGCTTTTGCCTCGCGCTAGCGGAATGGTGCAGTAGGAGCAACGGTAGTCGCAGCCATCCTGCACTTTTAGGAACGATCGGGTACGATCGCCCATGGAGTATGCTTTAAAGAAGTTGTCGACCTGCGTAATCTCGCACGAGTGTATCTCGGGAATCGAACTGTTTTCCTCTACAATTTCTACCACTCTTTTGTAGAGCTCGCCCTTTTCGGCGGCACCCATCACCAGCTTTACACCGTCGATGTTGGCAACCTCTTCGGGCTTAAGCTGGGCGTAGCATCCGGTTACGGCAATAACGGCTCCGGGCGACTGTTTGACAAACTTGCGGATGGCCTGACGGCATTTCTTATCGGCCTGCTCGGTAACCGAGCAGGTATTTATCACGTAGATATCAGCGGCCTCGTGGTGCGATACCTTCTGGTATCCACCTTCGGTAAACTGGCGCGCAAGGGTGGATGTTTCGGAAAAGTTCAGCTTACATCCGAGCGTGTAGAACGCTACTCTTTTACTCTCTTTCTCCATTTTTTGTATAAAGTGGTGCAAAGATACTGCTTTTGAAATAATGGCTTGCGCCCCTTAAGCTGGTGATAGCTAATTATTATAGCTAATGCTAGGATGTGGGTAGGTAAGGGGGCGGGATGCCATACGTGCGGTCTTCAGAGCATTCCGCTAAACCCGCTCTCAAAACCTTGCCTTTAAAAGGTTGGACTTTGTGCTCTGATTATTCTCCCGCTTAGGTGGGAGGGCAGGGGGATGACGCCTATAGGCTTTTCCTTTCGTGAAAGCTCAATCGGCGCTCTCCGACGAAACTTTGCACGATGTAAAAGCTCAATCGGCGCTCTCCAACGAAGCTTTACACGATGTAAAAACTCTACAAGCTGTCTACTCCTTTAGCGCTGCCATCAACCTTTTCGTTCCTAGTCTCTTCGTTCAAGTTTTCTAGGTCGTGCAGCTGTAGGTCTAGGGCATGCACCGAGATGTACACCTCCCATACCGAAAGGGCCAAAGAGATGATTAGAAGGCCAAGGCTAACCGAGAAGATGAGCTTAGCTGCAATCATCCAGCTTCTAAATAGAAAGAACATGCATATTACGCTGCACAGAAAGCCAGCGCTTCCCAGTACCTGCATATTCCGTATTATGTTGATTCGCCTGCGCAGGTTCATTAGCTGCAATAGCAGCAGCTTTTCGGGGTTATTGCGGTACTGCGAATGGAGGTTTCGGGTTAGCTGCGCCAGATGAAGAAACCTATTGGTGTAGGCCAGTAGCAGCAGCGAGATTGCCGGGAATAGTAGTGCTGGTGTTGTAAGTGTTAGCTCCATTGCTTACTTGTTTAGTACATTCTTAATTGCTTTCCCCTTTTTATAGTCGGCATAAAGGCTGCGGGTAATGCCATCGGCTACGCCAATAACCGGTACGTAGATGTTTTTTGCATCAATCCATCGGCTAACCATTAGAAACACCTCAGATGCTGGTACGATTACGTCTGCTCTGTCGGGGTTGAGCCCAAACTTTATGATGCGCTCTTCGACCGAAAGCTCCGACAGCTGCTTGGCTATGGCCATGAGCTTAACGCGGCTTAGTGGTTGACCTATTTTGGTTCCTGCTAGCTTGTATATTTTGTTGATGTTGCCTCCCGACCCGATGATCTCTATTTTTCCGTACTTTTCTGTGATATTGTCGAGCCAGGTGTGCATCTGATCCCACTCCTTCTTGTCGACGCTTTTGTTGAGAAGCCGGAGCGTTCCGATGTTAAAGGATCGGGATTTTTCGAGCTTGCCATTTACCAAAAGCGTTAGCTCGGTACTTCCTCCGCCAACATCTACGTAAAGGTAGTTCTTGTTGGGCTCTAGCATATCGGCAATATGGCTATCGTAGATGATTCTGGCCTCTTCCTTTCCATCGATGATTTCGATCTCTATGTTGGAGGCATCCTTGATTAGCTTAACGATGTCGGGACCATTTTGGGCATCGCGCATGGCCGAGGTGGCGCAGGCACGGTACCCTACTACGTCGTTTACGATCATTAGGTGCTTGTAGGCCTTCATCATGTGCACCAGCTTGTCCTTATTCTCTGAGCCTATTTCTCCGTTCTCAAAAGCCTCCATGCCAAGCCGTAGAGGGCCTCTGGTTAGCGATGCCTTTTTAAATATTACCTCCCCGTCGTTTTCGATTACGTTGGTGATGAGCAGGCGCATGGCGTTGGAGCCTATATCAATTGCAGCAAATTTAAGTAGCTTCATCTTCTTTCTTGTTTAGTATTCGCGTTGGCTGTAGTACTGGTAGAGCTCCACCTGCGACCGGAATGAGGGCGCATTGGGCTCTGTTCGGTATTCGTTATTTAGGGAGGCATCAACTATTCGGGCCTTTTGGTTATCCCTAAGAGTGTACTCCATGACGTTGCGGAGCTCTTGCTGGATGTCTTTGTCGTAGATTGGTGCGGCAATCTCTACGCGGTAGTCGAGGTTGCGGGTCATCCAGTCGGCAGAGGAGATGTAGTACCTTGGATCTCCGTTATTGCCAAAAATGAATATCCTCGAGTGCTCAAGGAATCGATCTACGATGCTGATGATCTCGATATTTTCGCTCTTTCCGGCGATTCCCGGAACTAGCGAGCACATGCTTCGAACAACGAGCTTAATCTTTACGCCGGCGTTGCTGGCCTCGTATAGCTTATCTATGATCCCATCGTCAACAAGGTTGTTTACCTTGCAGTAGATGTATGCCGGGTTCCCATTTTTCGCATTCCTTATCTCGTCGTTGATGAGCGAGGTTAGCTTTTTGCGCATGCCGTGTGGCGACACCAGCAGGTGCTTGTAGTTATGGGTGTGGTAGGGGCTTTCGATGAACTTGAAGGCGTGGTCTAGCTCGAGCGTAAGCTCCTTTTGGGCCGTTAGCAGCGTAAAGTCGGTGTACACCGCAGCATTCCCTTCGTGGAAGTTGCCGGTGCTGATGGCGGCTATTCGGGTGGTGTGCTTGTCCGTCTTTTTGGTGATCAGCAGGATCTTGCTATGCACCTTAAATCCGGGCTGGCCGAAGAGCACGTTGATACCAACCTCTTCCATCTTTTTTGACCAGTAGATGTTCGATTGCTCGTCGAAGCGGGCGCGGAGCTCCACCATGGCCGTTACCTTTTTACCGTTTTCGGCGGCGTTAATCAGGGCTCTAACCACCTTCGACTCGAAGGCTACGCGGTAGAGCGATATCTTGATGCTTACCACGTCGGGGTCGAGCGCAGCTTCGCGGAGCAGGCGGATGAAGTAGGCAAAGCTATGGAAGGGGTAGTGCAGGAATCGGTCCTTCTTCCGGATCTCGTCCATCATGCTTTGGCACTTGTCGAAGGTGCGAACGCTAAGGGGCGGAAGCGGTGGGTTAACAAAGGAGTCGCCCAGTAGGTTGGGGAACCCCATAAAATCCTTAAAGTTGTGGTACCTACCTCCGGCAATAAGCGTATCGCCACGGTCGATGCCCAGCTTGTTGGTGAGGAACTTTAGCAGGTCGTGTGGGATTTCCCTGTCGTACACAAGGCGCACCGGTTCGCCCTTTTTGCGGTTTCGCAGGCCCTTCGAAACCTTCTCGAGCAGGCTTTCGGTAAGGTCGTTCTCCACATCCATTTCGGCATCGCGCGTAATCTTGATGGTGTACGCCTCGAACTTATCGTAGGGCAGTATCTTAAACACCTCGGGCAGGTTGGCGCGAATAACATCGTCGAGGAGCACTACGTACTTCTTGGTTTCGTTGTCGGGGAGCACCACAAAGCGCGAGGTGTCCGAGGGGATTTCTATCAGGGCAAAATCCTTTTTCTGGTTCTCGCTGCTCGAGCACTTTATGGCGAGGTAGATCGACTTATCGTTAAGCTGTGGTATTCGGTCGACGTGGTTGAGCATGATGGGGCTCAGCAGGTACCGGATGTTGGTCCTGAAGAGATCTTTTACGTAGGCCCGCTGCTCGGGCGATAGGTCGCCTTCGTTGATCAGGTAAACGTTGTTGGCGCGGAGCTCCTCGGTTAGCTCGTTGAATACCTGCTCGAACTTTTCCTGCGACTGCACGGTTAGCTCGGAGATACGGTTGAGCGTTTTTCGGGGGCTCTCGCCGTAGTATGCCTTGGTCTTTTTCTCGAATTCGGCAAATCGGCGCAGGGTGGCTACCCTAACGCGAAAGAACTCGTCCATGTTGTTGGAAAAGATGCCGAGGAAGCGGATGCGCTCTATGAGCGGCACGGTTTTATCCTGGGCTTCCTGGAGTACGCGTTGGTCGAATGCCAGCCAGCTAATCTCTCGGTTGATGTTCTTTAATTCTTTACTTGTCATCGTTATTTTGGGAATATTACATATTCTAGTTTAGCGCTACCGGGGGTAACGTTGCTCCAGCTGTCGGTTGGCAGGCTAAGGGCAACAAAGCCGCAGGTGGGCAGCTCTAGCCCATGGTCGCCGAGCAGCTCCTGGCAAAGGTACGAAAGGTCGGGGTTGTGGCCAACCACCATTGCCGATGCCACCTCGTTGGGCAGCTGCCTGACGTAGTCGAGCGTTTCGCCGTCGTTGGGCAGGTACAGCTCTGGGGCTACCCGCAGGTTCTCGAAGGCGAGCCCGGCTGTACGAACCACCACCGAGGCTGTTTGCAGGGTGCGAGCGGCGCTGCTTACTGCGGTAAGGTCTACCTTCAGCCCGCGTACGGCCAGCGCCTGGCCTAGGGCGTAGGCATCCTGTAGGCCGCGCGGCTTTAGCGGCCGGTCGATATCGTCAAAGCCATCGAAGCTGCCCGCGGCTTTGGCGTGGCGTAGGATGTAGAGCGTCTTCATCAGCATGCTATCTCTTTTTTACAGGTCGCTTGGAGCACCCCTGCCGAATGCTTACTCCTGTGGCGCTTGCCTTCGAAAGCATGGGGGACCATGAGCTGCGTAGAATTGGGTATGCCTAAAGATAGGAATAAATGCGAATTATTGGGAGCTGTGCTTGCTGATGGCTGCGATTTCTCCGTTTTACTCGCCCGCTTGTAGGGTGTGTTGAACGCTTTTCGTGAGGGTTTCTTTTTGAATGGGGAGAACCTGAAATTCGAAAAAAATGGTCCATTACGGGTGCGGAGGCCAATAAATTTGGCATTTCAAGCCCTTTTAGCTTGTGGAGGCTAATAAATTTGGCATTTACACTCCGTTTAGGGTGCGGAGGCTAACGAATTTGGCATTTTTGCTCCATCAAGGGTGCGGAGGACGCGAAATCTAGAATTTGCGGCTCTTCTATGGTGCGGAGGATCTGTTTCGGTGTAATTAGTAGGAAAATCCCCCTATGCCTATCGGAAATCCTAAGGAATAGGGGGTATGGTTGTAGAAGTGTCGGTTTACGGCTAAAGCGCCAGAATGGCCTGCAGCTCCTGCTCGGTGATGGGCGGGTTGCCGCCGTTGGCCGTGCGGGTAAACGGCCTGTCGGGGGGCACCATCTCATTAAAGAACCCGAAGCTCTTTAGGAAGAAGCGGTTTCCTTCGCTACCTCCGGCAAAGTCTACCCGTCCGCCCTTGCGGCCGGTTTCGTCGCAGGTAAACTTGGCCGAGGGGATCTCCCTCCAAACGCCGCTGGCATCGCGCGCCCACTGGTTGCCGAAGTACACCTTACGGGTAATGTAGCCCTGTGCCGGGTTAAAGTTCTCCAGGAAGGAGTAAGGGCTGGTGTAGTAGGTGCTGGTGGATGGGCGCTTCCAGCTGGCGATGAGCATCCACCTCTGGGCTGCCGCATCGAAGAAGTAGGCCGTGTACTCGGTGCACGCCTGTCCCCACTGGTCGTTTTGGGTGGGGCGGATGCGGGTGAGGAAGCGGTAGGTAAGATCGGCCTTCCAGGGGAATACGAGGTAGCTCTGGCCGCCCGATCCCTCGTTGCCAAACTCGCCTGTTTTTACCCCATCGCCCTTCTTTAGGAGTACGATCTTGTGGTTTTCGGGGATGGCGTTAGGATCGTCGGTGGTAAAGGGGCTCCATACCGAGAAGAGCACGCGGCGCTCGGTTGCCGAGTTTACCTGTATGCCGAAGTAGCCCTGGCCAAAGCCGTTGGCCATGTAGTACGAGCCCTCCACGTCCTGTCCGGCAGGTACGGTAACCTCGTTGTAGAAGAACTCCTGCTGCCCGGCAGGTAGGGTGTAGCTCATATGTACCGATGGGCCACGGCGCCCCCAGTAGAAGAAGTCGGGGCTGCTAACGTAGGTAAGGGTGCCCTGGCTGGCCACGTTGCCAAGGGCAAGGGCATCGATGCAGGCGTAGCTTTCGCCCGTTTTCGACTTGCCCTTTAGGTCGATGCGGATGTATCCCGGCTGGGCAACCTCCACCGAACCTACGGCTACGGTGCTGCTGGTTGCGCTGCTAAAGGTGGCATCGAACGATTTACCGGCAACCGAAAGCGTTACCACCGAGGTGCCGCTAGGAGCGTAGCCGCGCAGCCCGATGTCGAGTTTGCCCGTGCTGCCAGCCTTAAAGTAGATGCTGATGGTGGAGCCGTCGGTCCACTCTGCAATCCCATTTTTGCCAACGGTGGCGCCAGCGCGATTCTCGGTGCAGTAGGCGTTGCCCGCTGTGGGGATGTACTGGGTAAAGCTCATGCGCTCCAGCTCGCTCTTTTGGGCGCTGCTCGAACAGCCGCTAAGGGCCTGAAGGCAGAGCAGTAGCCCTAGATGTATGCTTTTTATGCTCATAGTTTCCGATTTACATGCTTAAAAAAGAGGCTGACTCAAAGAGTTGAATCAGCCTCTACGCTACATTATTTATTAAGGAGGTCTTAGCATTGTTTCCAATGCTAAGGCGTTGGCCCTATAGAGGGTTCTGAACTAGCGGAACTGGGTAGGCGTTAATTTCGCGTTGAGGTATTAGCTCGATTACCGCCTTGTCGGTTGGCTCTACGATGAGCTTAACTGCAGCAGCAGTACCTCTGTCGTGGGTGCCTGGGTATCTTCTATCCAAGGTTTTTCCGTTGCGGAAGATGTCGAACTTACGATGGCCTTCGAAGGCAAGCTCAATGCGGCGCTCTTCTAGCACGAGGTCTAGAATGTCGGTTCCCTGAGGAACGGCCGTGTATGCAGGGATCTGGGCACGCTCGCGGGTAACGTTAACATCCTGCAATGCTCCTCCTGTGTTGCCTTGCTTAGCGCGAGCCTCAGCACGGTTGAGGTACATTTCGGCAAGACGAAGTACCACTGGCGACCAAAGCTGAGCTTGGCCCTCTTGTCTCGAGCATTTGTTTACGTAGTACTTAGGATAGCTAGCACGGTCGGCTAGTAGGTAGTCAATTGCAACCTCGTAGCGGGTGAAGTCTGCTGCATCCGCGGCTTGCTTGGCGTAAAGTACCAGCTTGCCTTCTTCTTCTGCAAGGTATTGATCCTTGTATGCCTTGAAAGGCGCCTTAGGTGTAGCCTGCAGCTTGTACTTGGTTACGCCGTTTACGGTTTCGGGGGTAACCTTGTCGAAGCGGAAGAAGCGTTGCTCTACGCCTGCGCTGTTCTTAACCGTTTCAATAAACATGAAGCAGTACTGCTTTTTCCCGTTGCCATCTAGGATGTACTGGGGCTCAATAAAGGCGTGGCGGATATCGCTAGGATTCTTGTCAAGAAGCTGGCGGTAAGGAAGCGAAGCGTACATCTCGCCCCAACCTATACCGTCGATATTGGCGTACATCGATCCTACCGAGTACCAGTGAAGGTCATCCTTATCCTTTACGAACTTAATGGCGAAGATGGTTTCGCTATTCTCCTCAGGAGTAAAGGTCGAATATTTTTGGTAGTCTTCGGCTCCGAGTAGGGAGTATTTGCCCGAGTCGATAACCTTAGTAGCGTACTCTTCAGCAAGCTTGTTTTCGCCCATGTAAAGGTACACTCTCGAAAGAAGAGCTTGTGCTGCAGTCTTAGATGCGTAAATATTACCGCGATCCTGGTTCATCAGCTGCTCTGCCTTTAGAAGATCTTTAACAACCTGCTCGTAAACGGCCTTTACGGTTGTGCGTGCAGGGAAATCATCCATGCTTGCCGATAGCTTTAGCGGAACCGAAAGGTTGGTTTCGGGCGATTGAGCGTATGGACGACCGAAAATGTTGCTCAGGTTAAAGTAGAGCCATCCTCTTAGGAAGTAGTTTTCGCCAAGAAACTGGTCTACCTTTTCGCTGGTTCCCTCTTTGGCTAGCGAGATAATCTTGTTAGCATTAACGATAATCTTGTAGCTACGGTTCCAAAAGTAGGAGGTTTGGTAGCTGTCTGGAATTCGTTGGTAGTTGTAGAGGTACATCAGGTTGTCGGTAGTCGATCCGCTTAGGGCGATGTTGTCGCCACCGAATTCGCCAACATAGTGCATAGGCTTTATGTAGTACTCCTCTTTAAGGAACGAGTAGCTCCCCGATGTTATCGCTTCGATGGTTCCCACGTCGCCACCGGCAACGCTGCTCTCGTCTGCCATGTTGTATGGCTTCTCGTCTAGTTCGCAGCTGGTAGCCATAAGGGCGGTTGCTGCAAATAGTGCGTATAGTATTTTTTTTCTCATTGTAGTAATCGATTATAGGTCAATGTTGATACCAAAAACAACCTTTTTTACCATTGGGTAGGCACTTGCACCTGAGTTTCCGCTGTTTGATGTTCCCACTTCAGGGTCGATGCCCGAAAAGTCGGTTAGAGTTAGTAGGTTGTCGCCGCTGATGTAAACTTTGGCTCCGTTTAGCTTCACCTTTTTAACGATGTTCGAAGGGATGTTGTAGCTCAAGGTTACGTTGCGCAGCTTAAGGAAGCTACCATCTTCGAGGTATCTTGATGAAGATTTGAATGCTTGGTTGTTTCCTCCTTCAACGGCTTTTGGGTGAGTTGCGATGTCTCCGGGCTTTTCCCAACGCTTCCAGCCGTCGTACAGCTTCATAGAGTTGTAGGTAGAGTAGCCTCCATCGTTATCGTAGAGCTCGCGGGCTGAGTGGTATATTTTATTGCCGTAAAGGAATCCAAAGTTGGCAGCAAGAGTTAGGCCCTTGTACCCTATAGTGGTACCAAATCCTCCGCTAAAGTCTGGCGAAGCAGAAAAGTTAAGTCTGTAAAGGGTTGCAGCGCTGTAGCTAGAGGTTTTCTCTCTACCAGTAACATTGCCGTTGGCATCCTTTACGTCTTTCCACCATTGTGGCGATCCATTTTCAGGGTTTACACCTGCCCATTCGCGCATGTACCATGTGTCCATGTCGTAGCCTTCTTCCAAGCGCTTAAGGCCGCTGATTACAGACTTTCCGTTGTAAAGTTTGGTAATCTCATTCTTGTTGAAGCCAATGTTAAAGTCGGCATTCCAAAAGAAATCCTTTTTGTTGATGATGTTGGCGTTTACGGTAATTTCTACACCACGGTTTCTGAGCGCTCCAATATTCTGGTACTGTCCGTCGTATCCCGATACCGATGGGAACGTAACGTAGTAAAGAAGGTCCTTGGTGTCTTTGTCGTAGAGGTCAATGTTCAGATCAACACGGTCGAATAGGCGCATGTCGATGGCGAAGTTGGTAGAGTATGCTTTCTCCCAAGTTAGATTTCGATTTCCGTATTGTGCTGGGAAAAAGGCTGGAGAACCGTTGTAGAACTTAAGTGAGTATAGCCCTAGGTGCGAGTAGTTACCATTAGGAGTGTTACCTACCGAACCGTAGCTGGCTCTTAGCTTCATGGTGGTGATGTACTTCTTTAGAGGCGCAAAGAATGCTTCGTTATGTACATTCCATCCAGCGCTCAGGGTGAAGAAGTTACCATATCGCTTGTCTTCGCCGAACTTTGACGATCCATCCCTACGAGCAGAGAACTGCGCCATGTAGCGATCGTTGTACATATAGTTGGCGTTGAAAAGGTACGATTGTATAGCCCAGGCACTCTTGTTTCCAGAAACGCTTTTTGCTTTAGCGGTTACGTTGAGAACTTCGTAGCCCGAAGGTATTCCTGCTCCAGTAGCGTCAAACCAATCGTACTTATTGCGAGAATACTCGTATCCAAGTAACGCATCTACACGATGAGCACCAAAAGCCTTGTTAAACTTAAGCAGCTGGTTGGTAAACTTGGTATCGTCCCAGTATGAGTAGTTGTAAAGCGATCCTTCGTCCGACTCTCCTGAAGTAGAGTTCTTGTCGGTATAGGACATGCTATTATTAATGTAGTGGTTGATACTGTTGTTCGACTCGAACTTTAGGTAATCTGTAATTGTAACATCGAAGCCAACCGATGCGGATGCGCTAAGCGTGCGCGATTTGCCGTAGTTCCATTGCAGGTCGTAAAGGTAGTTGTTCATATCACGGCCCAACCAATCGTCCTCTTTGCCCGACCTTACTGAGCCATCGGCATTGTAAGGTTTGTCCCAAGGCAAGTAAAGGAACATGTTGTATAGGCTGTGCTGCCTGTCCTCGTCTTCGCTATAGTTACCAGCAACCTTAGATCGGATAGTAAACCACTTGCTTACCTTGTAGTCGTTGTTCCAACGAGCGCTGTAGCGAGAGAACTCTTTGCCCTTAACGGCACCATCTTCGGTATAGAAGTCTCCGCTGATGTAGTTGTTCGATTTGTCGCTAGAGCTAGAATAGGCAACATTGTAATTTTGGGTGCTTCCTGTATGGGTGCTTAAATCAAACCAATCGGTATCCGTTTTTAGTAAGTCCTCGTTAAACCAAGGTTGGTTGTTGAACGCTTTTTGGTAGTCGTACAGCTCTTTTGAGTTCATTAATTCAAAGTTCCCCATGCTTAGGGTGTTGGTGCCGTAAACTGCTGATGCGGAGATCTTGCTAGCTCCAGACTTTCCTTTTTTGGTGGTAACCATAATAACCCCATTGGCGCCACGAGAACCGTAAAGTGCAGTTGCCGAAGCATCCTTAAGAACGGTGATGTTTTCGATGTCGTTGGGGTTTGGCGAAATGGCTCCCACGATACCGTCAACAACCCAAAGAGGCTCTACTGCTTGGTTTAGAGAACCCTTACCACGAATGATAATGCTAGGGGTTGAGCCTGGTTCTCCCGAGGCGTTGGTAACAACCACTCCAGCTACCTTGCCTTGTAGCATGTTGCCAATGTTCGGTGTGGTAACATCCTTAAGCTTATCCGACTTAAGGGTTGAAACAGAACCGGTAACAGAGGTTTTTTTTTGAGTTCCATAGGCAACTACGACTACCTCTTCAATCTTTTGATTGTCTTCGGTAAGAGCAACCTTGATAGTGCTTTGACCATTAATCGCAATTGTTTGCTTCTGCATCCCAATAAACGAGCATTCGATTGAAGCATTCGCTTTTGCTGTAATGGTTGCTTCTCCATTAGCATTAGTAGTGGTACCCTTGTCGCTGCCAACAACTTTAATGGTTGCGCCAGGCAGGGGCATTCCCGAAGGGTCTACTACAATGATTTTTACTGTTGTTTGATTTTGGACGATGGCCACTGTTGGTGAGCCTGCTCCAATTGTTGGGGTAATGCCTCCGATGCACATAAGTGCTGCTAGTAGCATGGTTGGTTTACTCCCGCCAATTCTCCAATGAGAAGTGATTTTCATAGAGTTAGATTTAGTACGTAAATAAGTGGTTACTTTATTACACCTACCTGTCGGTTAGGGTAATGCTGGTTAACAATTGTGTCTATTTAAAAAATGCTGACAAAATCTAGGTTTTTGAACTGTTAAGTGCCTGTTAAAATTGTCTTTTAAGACTTCAACTTTAGTTCTTAGCCTCGATCTTACTCGTTGCAAGTATAGTGTATGGGTATTTAAAAAAAATTCAGGATGTAAAAATAAAATAGAGAAAGATGTGTTAATTCGGATAGTTTGGCGATGATTTTTTGTTAATGAATGTCTATAATGTGTTGAATAATAGTGTTTATTGATTTTGTGCAATAATAAGGCATTGTTTTGTCTTGGTGAGTTGGTGTTGTATTTAAATTAACAATAAAAGTTTTAAAATAAAACCAATATTAACATTTAGAGTGTAGGTTTGTTAGACTTTATTTTGATTTAAAGATTAACACCTATTCGGTGAGGATTTTTGGAGGAGAAATCTGAGAGGATCGATTTTTCTTTCATTTTAGCGCAAATGTTTGCATGGATTGTGTTTTGAAACGAACATATGTTCATTATATTTGTAGAAAAATTGTTCGTAATGGTACGTCAAAAGAAGCATCGTCTTATACAACGAGCTCCTAGTTTCGGAGGATTTATCCCATACGGGATGCAGCATACTTCTTCGGGGGAGGTAAATCTTACTTTTGAAGAGTATGAGGCTTTTACTTTGTGTGACTATGAACTGCTGAAGCACGAGGAGGCCGCTCAGTTAATGGGGGTGTCGCGTCCTACATTTACTCGTATTTACAGTAGTGCTCGTAAAAAGCTGGCACAAGCATTAGTTGAGGTTGCTGCTATTCGGATTGGAGGTGGGCGTATTGAGATGGCAACTAGCTGGTTTCATTGCCTTGATTGCGACGTTGACTTTAATTCAGATAGTGATAAAGAGGTCAGATGTCCGCTTTGTTCGGGAGGTCGTATAAACAAAAATTGGTAAGAGATGGTGTTAGGGATGGCTACGAGCCAAAATTCTGTAAGTGCCCCTATCGATATGCATTTTGGACGTTGTTCTTGGTTTTGCGTTTACGATACTGGTACTGGTGAAGTAGGATTTGTTAAAAATACTTTTACTTCGAGCAATGATTCTGCTGGGGTTCAGGTTGTGGAAATGCTTGAGAAACTTGGCGTAACAGTAGTTGTTGCTGGCCGATTTGGGAATAGGGTTGTGGATATGCTTAAAGGAAAAGGAATTCAGCTTATTGTTGTTTCCAAAGAAAAAAGCGTAGAAGATATTATTAACCGTACAAAACAAAGTAAAGAGCTATGAAGATTGCATTACCAACAAGAGAAGGTCGTATAGATAACCATTTTGGTCATTGCGAAATGTACACTGTATTTACAGTAAGCGAGAACCGAGAAATTGTGGGCACTGAAACCATCCCATCGCCTCAGGGCTGCGGGTGTAAGTCTAACATTGCATCGGTGCTGCAGGCGCAGGGCGTTGTGGTGATGCTAGCCGGCAACATGGGGGCAGGTGCGCTCAACGTGCTTGGCAACCACGGCATCCAGGTGGTTCGCGGCTGCTCGGGCGAGGTTAAGACCGTTGCCGAGGCTTGGCTAAAAGGCGAACTCGCCGATTCGGGCGTAGGCTGTTCGCATACGCATGACGATGGGCATGTTTGCAACCACTAGAAAGATGATGTCTAAAAAGTATCACGACACACGTATCACGTATCACGAAATGTTACCACAGCCTACTGCAATGTGGTCTAACTTGTCGTGATACGCATATCGTGATACGTGATACCCCTTTTTGGACAGCTTCCTTGTTCTAATAATAAGATAAGCAACCAATGAAAGTCACCACCCTAGTTGAAAATCTCACCTATAAGTCAGGGCTCTTAGCCGAGCATGGGCTGTCGTTCTACATCGAAACGGAGAGTAAGAAGATTCTCTTCGATACCGGGCAATCCGATGTTTTTGTACGCAACGCCCAAGCGCTGGGCATCGATCTCACTGAGGTTGATGCGGTGGTGATCAGCCATGGTCACTACGACCATGCGGGTGGGCTAAACACCTTTCTGCGCCTTAACCAAAAGGCGAAGGTGTACCTCAAGCGGGCTGCATTGGCTGATAAGTACCACGGCACCTCCCGTTACATCGGTGCTGCGGTGAACTCCAGCTTGGCATCAGGGCGCATCGTCTTTGTCGATGACCAACTGGAGTTAGATAGAGGTCTGTTCATCATCCCCCAAACTCCAATTGTCAACCCTGCAGACACCCACTTCAAGGGTTTCCTTGTCAAAAAGGAGAGCTTGTTTGAGGAGGACACCTTCGAGGATGAACTTTTCCTTGCTGTTGATTCTACCGATGGCATCTCCATTATCAGCAGCTGCTCGCACAGGGGCATTACCAACATGGTGGAGACGGCAAAATCAACTTTTAAGAAGGAGATAAAAGCAGTAGTGGGTGGCTTCCACTTGCAGGGATGCAGCCCAGAGCAGCTGGAGGAGACGATTAGCTACTTCGAGCAGCAGGCTCCTAAGTCGCTTGGCATTTGCCACTGCACCGGAATCGATCGATACGGTGCATTTGTGCAGTGGTTGGGCAGCACGGTTTTCTATAATTCTACAGGAACAACCTTCGAGTTGTAGCCTTTTTTGGTAGTTTTGGGCACTCTAAACGCTCAAAATACCTATGACTACTTGTCGGAATCGTGCCTTATTCCTACTTTTAACTATATCGTCCATTTTACTTGGACTTGGTTCCCGCAAAATGGCGGGATACCTTCCTGATTCTATAAACCTTGGTCTGGGCGATGCGCTTTGGGCTGTGATGGTTTATTTTTTATTTGCCGCTGCTTTTTGCAGATGGAGCATCGTTCGTACTGCTCTTGTTGCCCTAACCTTTTGCTATCTTATCGAGATATCGCAGCTCTACCATGCACCATGGATTGATGCTATTAGGGCTACCCGCCTGGGAGGTCTCGTGCTAGGCTTCGGTTTCCTTTGGACCGACATAGTTGCCTATACACTAGGTGTGGGTAGTGCGGTATTGTTCGAATCGTTTGCGTATCGAGCATCATTTCTTAGAAATCATCTATTTAAGGATAGATAAACGGCGATTTTTGTAACTATTTCCGACAACTTTGGTTTTCTTATAGAAAAAGTCTTTACCTGTATTAATATATACATCACATGATTTTCAAGAAGCAGCTTTTGATTATATCGATATTACTCCTTGGGGCAGGCTTATCCATGGCGCAGGGCAATCCATCATCGAAGCTATGGTACAAGCAGCCCGCACAGAAATGGTCTGCCGAAGCTTTGCCGATTGGTAACGGTAGGATGGGGGCAATGCTCTATGGTGGAGTCGATCAAGATCGTATTCAGTTTAACGAGCAAAGCCTTTGGTCGGGCGATAACAACTGGGATGGCGACTATGACACCGGCGATCATGGATTCGGTTCGTACCGTAATTTCGGGGAGATTGTCGTTGACTTTGCAGCTAAAAGTGATGCTACCTCTTATATTCGTTCGTTGGACATATCGAACGGCACTCATTCTACAAATTTTGTTCAGGATGGAGTGCGCTTCACCCGCGAAGCGTTTGCCAGCCATCCCGATCAGGTGATGCTTTTCCGCTATGCGGCGGATAAGATGGGCGCATTGTCCGGCAAAATTTCGTTAACCTCAGCCCAAGGTGCAGTGGCTGTTGCTACCGGAGAAGGGCTGACCTTTAGAGGCGAGATGCCCAATAAGCTGAAGTATGCAGCCGTTGTGCGCGTCCTTCACAATGGGGGAACGGTGATGGTTGAGGGTAATCGCTTAACCTTTAACAGATGCAATTCGTTAACCCTGCTTGTTGATGCGCGCACCAGCTATAAGCCATATTTTAAGTCCGATTGGCGAGGGGGAGACCCTATGGCGTTAATAGGGTTTGAGATTGCCAAGGCTCAAAGAAAAACGTTCGATGCATTGCGAAAGAATCACATTAAGGATCTGACTGCACTTTTGGGACGCGTGAAGTTCGACATCGGCACAACTTCGTCCGATTTGTTGGCTCTGCCAACCGATGTACGCCTGAAGCTCTATGCTGGGGTGGAAGTTCCGGTTGAGGCGGTTAAAGGGTGCAATATCGATTCAAGAGTTTTCGATAAGCTAGTAAACCAACGTAAAGGAACTGACGATCCCGATTTGGAAGAAGCCATGTTTTACTATGGGCGCTACTTGTTGGCCAGCTGTTCTCGTCCAGGTGGATTACCGGCCAACCTACAGGGTCTTTGGAATAATAGCAATACGCCTGCTTGGGCCAGCGACTACCACAACAACATCAACGTTCAGATGAACTACTGGGCAGCCGAATCCACCAACCTCTCGGAATGCCAAATCCCATTAATCGATTTTATAGTTGCTGCACAGGAACCCTGCCGTATTGCTACCCGCAAGGCATTTGGCGATAGTATGCGTGGCTGGACTGCTCGCACCAGCCAAAGTATTTTTGGAGGAAATGGCTGGGAGTGGAACATTCCGGCTAGTGCTTGGTATGCTCAACATGTTTATGAGCACTGGGCTTTCACGCAGGATATGGATTATCTGCGAAAAACAGGATATCCTATTATAAAGGAGATTTGTGAGTTTTGGGAGGACCACCTCAAAAAGCTACCTGATGGAACGTTGGTGGTACCTAACGGTTGGTCGCCCGAGCATGGTCCCCACGAAGATGGCGTTATGATGGACCAGCAGTTGGTTTGGGATCTTTTTCAGAACTACCTTGATGTTGCCAAAGCTCTTAATACGGATGCAGACTACCAGAAGAAGGTTGCCGATATGCAGGCGCACCTTGCTCCAAATAGGATTGGCAAGTGGGGGCAGCTGCAGGAGTGGCAGGTCGATCGTGATGATCCCGACGATCAGCACCGTCACACCTCTCATCTGTTTGCCGTTTATCCCGGTCGTCAGATCAGCAAAACCCTAACTCCACAGCTAGCCGAGGCGGCAATCATCTCCCTAAGGAGCCGTAGTGGCAACTACGGCAAGAACATCAACTCTCCATTTACGGTAGAATCGACGGTGGGCGATAGTCGCCGCTCGTGGACGTGGCCTTGGCGATGCGCCCTTTGGGCTCGCTTAGGCGAGGGGGAACGTGCTGCAATAATGATCCGCGGTTTGCTTACCTATAACACGCTGCCCAACCTATTCTGCAACCACCCACCGTTCCAGCTCGACGGTAATTTCGGTATACCTGCAGCAATGGTCGAAATGGTGCTGCAAAGCCATGCCGGAGAGATACAGCTGCTACCTGCATTGCCTAAGGAGTGGGCTACGAAGGGCTTCTTCACGGGGCTTCGTGCTCGTGGTGGGTATGTGGTAGACTGCGCATGGCAGAATGGAAAGGTAACCTCCTGCAAAATTCGTGGTATTAAGCCGGGTAAGGCTAGGGTGCGGATTAATGGAGAGATAAAAGAAGTTGAGGTAGGTGTCCTTTAGTTGCGATAAATTATAAACGAGCTAGAGCTACAGCCTTCTAAGCTGTGGCTCTAGTTTTTTATAGCATACTGTCTCCATTCATTTTTTAGCTTTATCAGATATTTTTTTATCACTCTTCTTTCGTTAGTCAATTCACAAACTTATATATTTGCGGCTGTAAATAGTTGACAGTGTCAAATAAAGTAGCATGAACTCAATTTGCAAGTTAAAGGATATCTATAAGGCGCTTCACGAATTCGAGGCGTCGTTCCTGAAGCAGTATGGGATTACCGTTAACGAGGGTATCATCCTCTGCATGCTGGGCGATGGGCCGCTTAAGGTGGGCGATATCTGTGCCGATTGCTCGTTGTCGAACTCGCGCCTATCGAAGGTGCTGGGTAGCCTAGAGAAGAAGGGGTATGTACAGCGCACAATCGACCCGAACGATAGGCGTGTAGTGATGGTAGAGCTTACACCTATTGGAATAGAGAAGAGATCTACGATGTCGGAAGAGCAGGTATGCATTCCCGATGCGCTATCGAAATTGTTAGAAAAATAAAACCATATAATACGATGAAGTACCTTATTGTTGGTGGAGTTGCAGGTGGCGCTACCACCGCTGCTCGCCTCAGAAGAATGGACGAGCAAAGCCAAATTGTGATGTTCGAGCGCGGCGAGCATGTATCGTACGCCAACTGCGGATTGCCCTACTACATTGGCGGCACCATTGCCGAGCGTGAGAAGCTTTTCCTTCAAACCCCTCAGTCGTTTAATGCCCGCTTTAACGTAGACGTGCGCGTTAACGCCGAGGTGGTGGCCATCAACAGAAATGAAAAGACGGTTACCGTAAAGAATCTGGCAAGTGGTGAGGAGTATGTGGAGAACTATGATAAGCTGGTGCTCTCGCCCGGTGCCGAGCCCGTTCGTCCGCCGCTACCGGGGATCGATACCGAGGGCATCTTTACCCTTCGAAACGTAACCGATACTGATAGGATTAAGCGCTACGTCACCGAGAACAGCATTAAGCGTGCGGTGGTGGTGGGAGCAGGGTTTATTGGCCTAGAGATGGCCGAGAACCTCCATCAGCTGGGCGCGTTGGTGTCGATTGTGGAGATGTCGGAGCAGGTGATGACTCCGCTCGACTACTCGATGGCTTCTATCGTGCATCAGCATCTGAAAACAAAGAATGTAGAGTTCTACCTAAAGGAGGCCGTTACGGCTTTCCGCAAGGAGAATGGGCAGATAGTGGTGTCGCTGAAGAGCGGGCGCGAGCTGAAGGCCGAGCTGGTTATCCTATCCATCGGTGTTCGACCCGATAACAAGCTGGCCAAGGATGCTGGGCTCGACATTGGCGTAACGGGCGGTATCAAGGTAAACGAGCATCTACAAACCTCCGATGCCGACATCTACGCGGTGGGCGATGCTATTGAGTATATCAACCCCATCACCCAGAAGCCAACCATAACCTATCTAGCAGGGCCTGCCAACCGTCAGGGCCGCATCTGTGCCGATAATATCGTCTTTGGAAATAGGATCGCCTACAAGGGCTCTATTGCTACGGCCATTGCCAAGGTGTTCGATATCACCGTAGGTTCGACGGGCGTTGCCGGGAAGACGCTCAAGCGCGAGGGGATATCCTACCTCGAATCGACCACCCACTCGGCCTCACATGCAGGGTACTATCCGGGGGCAATCCCAATGTCCATCAAGATTATGTACGCACCCGAAACGGGCAAACTGTACGGCGCTCAGGTGGTGGGCTACGATGGCACCGACAAGCGCTTGGATATGTTGGCAACCGTTATCAAGAATAACGGAACGATCCACGACTTGGTGGATATCGAGCATGCCTACGCGCCTCCGTACTCGTCGGCCAAAGATCCGGTAAACATTGCTGGATACGTTGCCGAGAATATTCTCGCCGGAAAGATGCGGCCGGTTTACTGGCGCCAGCTCATTGGCGACGATGCCAAGGAGTTCTTCCTGCTCGATGTCAGAACCAAGGAGGAGAATGCGCTGGGAACCATCCCTGGGGCGGTGAACATCCCGGTTGACGGCCTTCGCCAGCATCTTAACGAAATCCCAAAGGATAAAAAGATTGCCGTTTTCTGCGCGGTAGGGCTTCGCGGCCATGTGGCTTCGCGCATCCTGATGCAAAACGGGTTTAGCGAGGTGTACAACCTTTCGGGGGGCTACAAGACCTACCAGACTGCCGTTCAGAAGCAGAGCAACGAGGATATCTACGCCAACCTTACCATCGAAAAGGACGACCATATCTACCAAAAAACGCCTAAGATTAAGGTGCAGGCGCTTAAGGTTGATGCCTGCGGCCTTCAGTGCCCCGGCCCAATCATGAAGCTGAAGAAGTCGTTCGACGATGCCCAGGCGGGCGATATGGTGGAAATTACCTCTACCGATCCCGGCTTTGCCCGCGACGTGCAGAGCTGGTGCAGCAGCACCGGCAACCGTTTGGTATCGCTAACCAACGAAAAAGGGGTGATCACCGCCATTGCCGAAAAGGTGGAGGTTAAGGCTACTACACAGGCCGCCATCAGCCCAAAGAATAAAACGCTGATCGTGTTTAGCGACGATCTCGACCGCGCGCTGGCCTCTTTCGTGCTGGCCAACGGCGCCGCAGCAACCGGCCACAAGGTTACCATGTTCTTTACCTTCTGGGGGCTCAACGTCATCAAGAAGCAGCAGAAGCCTGCCGTTGCAAAAGATATAATGGGTAGAATGTTCGGATGGATGATGCCATCGAGCAGCCGCAAGCTGAAGCTCTCGAAGATGCACATGGGCGGCATGGGTACGGCTATGATGCGCAACGAGATGAAGCGTAAGGGCATCGACTCGCTCGAAAGCCTCATCCAGCAGGCCATCGACAACGGCGTAGAGTTTATCGCCTGCCAGATGTCTATGGATGTGATGGGCGTGAAGAAGGAGGAACTGCTCGACAACGTTGAGGTTGGCGGAGTGGCTACCTACATGGAGCGTGCCGAGAATGCCGGGGTTAACCTGTTTATCTAAGAAGACACAAGTATCAAGTATCAAGACGCAAGAGGACGATGTGTGTAGGAAAAAGGCTGCAAAGTGCAGATTCCCCTCCTTTTTAAGGAGGGGTCGGCGTAGCCGGGGGTGGTTGTCGGTAAAATGCGCACGTTAAGGATGGCGGTTTCCACCTATGTAGAATGTTGTTAATGTAAACCTATTGCTATGGCAAAAATTGGAATCATTCTGGAGACAAAGGAGTACGAAAAGGCGTGGAATGCCTTTCGCTTTGCGGTGACCGCTAAAAAGCAGGGGCACGAGGTAAAGGTGTTTCTGATGGGGGAGGCCGTAGAGTGCGAGGGTCTTACCCACGATAAATACAACGTTGACGAGCAGCTGAAAAGCTTCGTCAATATTGGTGGCGAGATTCTGGCTTGCGGCACCTGCCTGAAGTCGCGCCACCTTGAAAGCACCGAGGCATGCCCCATATCCACCATGGTCGATTGCGTAGAGCTGGTGGTCTGGGCCGATAAGACGGTTACCTTTTAAGCTATACGAGGGGCTAGATTTTTCTGGCCCCTCTTTTTTTTGCTGAAGCCCTTCAGCAAATTTCAGAATGGATTTTGGATTTCCCGTCGCCCGACGGTAACCTCAAATTTTCGTTTTGGGCTTACTGAACCCCTTCAGCAACCCCAAAATTGCAAGTTGAAATTACAGAAGCCCTTCAGTGACCTCAAAACGGCTAGTTTGGCCTGCTGAAGCCCTTCAGTAAATTTCCAAAATAGATTTTTGATTTCCCGCAGCCCGACGGTAACCTCAAATCTTCGTTTTGAGGTTACTTCCAACCTGCGGTAAGCCCAAAACGAAAAATAGGGTTACTTCCAAAGTGCGGGAAGCCCAATTCTGCCATTTTGGAGCAACCGCCAAAGTGCGGGAGGCTCAAAATGAAAATTTGGGCTTGCCGCAAAAGTGCGGGAAGCCCAAAATGGGATTTCGAGGTTCCCGCACTTTGGAATTTTTTTAAATTTTCGAGAACCTTCGTGACTTTTATGGATAAAAGGGCCTATAGCAGGTTGCTGGCCAGCTCGGCCAGCATGCTGCGCTCGCCCTTAACGAGGTTGACGTGGGCAAAGAGCTCCTGCCCGAGCATCTTGTCGCTGAGGTAGGTGAGGCCGTTGGACTTAATGTCCAAGTAGGGCTGGTCGATCTGGAAGATATCACCCGTAAACACCAACTTGGTACCCTCGCCGGCGCGGGTGATGATGGTCTTAATCTCGTGCGGGGTGAGGTTCTGCGCCTCGTCGATGATGAAGTAGACGTTGGTAAGGCTGCGCCCGCGGATGTAGGCCAGCGGGGTAATCACCAGCTTTTCCGACTTCAGGATCTCCTCGATGCGCATGTACTCGCGGTTGGTGTTCTTGTATCGGGTTTTGATGAAGTTGATGTTGTCGTACAGCGGCTGCATGTAGGGGCCAATCTTCGACTCCACATCGCCGGGAAGAAAGCCAATATCCTTGTTCGATAGCGGTACCACCGGACGGGCAACCAGAATTTGGTCGTACTCCTTCTCCTGGGCGAGGGCAGCGGCAAGCGCCAGTAGGGTCTTCCCGGTGCCTGCCTTTCCGGTAAGGGCCACCAGCTGCACATCCTTTCTAAGGAGGGCATCGAGCGAGAAGGCCTGCTCGGAGTTGCGCGGTTCGATGCCGTAGGCGCGGTGCTTCTCAATCCGCTTAAAGGCTCCTGATGGCTTGTCGAAGTAGGCGAGGGCGCTCTTGGTATTGCCCCTTAAAATCATGTACTCGTTATGGAAGAAGGCTTGCTTCATCTTATTTGCCGGTAGCTCGTTGTTCTTGTAGAAGGCCTCAACCATGTCATCGCCAAGCGGCACCTCCTCAACATCCTTTTTTAGGATGTCGATGTCGGCTACCTTATCGGTCAGGTAGTCCTGCGCCAGCAGCCCAAACGCCTTGGCTTTAAGCCTTAGGTTGATATCCTTCGAGATGAGGATTACGGGACGATCGGGGTGCTGCTCCTTTACGTATAGGGCGATGCTGAGGATTCGGTTGTCGGGGATGTCGTCGTAGAGCGACAGCTGCACCCTCTCGGGCATCTTTTGGCCCAGCTCAACGCGCAGCTTGCCCATATTTTTTCCTAGCGGGATGCCACCGTTAAAGAGGTTGTCGCCCGAAATCTTATCGAGCTCGCGGGCAAACTCGCGGGCGTTGTAGTTAATTTCCTCGTTGCCCTTCTTGAACTTATCCAGCTCCTCAAGCACGGTTATCGGAAGTACGACGTCGTTGTCCTGAAAGTTTCGAATGCAGCTATGGTCGTGTAGGATGACGTTGGTGTCGAGTACGAATACCTTTGAAACACCTTTCGTTGTAGAACTTTTCTTCATAATGGCCAAGGTTTAGTGGATTAGTAGGTAAGAACGTTAGTTGAGCGGTTATGCCGAAAACTTTAAAAGTTAAACCCACCGTAGAGAACATTTGTTTCTCTTTTATAGCTAAAATTGCAGGAAATTTATCAACATGACCTACCAGGAAACGCTCGATTATATGTTCAGCCAGCTCCCCATGTTCCATAGGGTTGGCAAAAGCGCCTACAAGGCAAACCTCGACAATACGCTCATCCTCGACGAGCATTTCGGACATCCGCACACGAAGTTTAAAACCATACACGTTGCTGGAACCAACGGAAAGGGTTCTACCTCGCACATGCTGGCCTCCATCCTTCAGGATGCCGGGCTAAAGGTAGGGTTGTACACCTCTCCCCACCTGCGCGACTTCCGCGAAAGGATTAAGATTAACGGCGTAGAGGTTTCGGAAGCCTACGTTGTCGATTTCGTGGAGCAGCACAAGGCGCTTTTCGAGAAGATACAGCCCTCGTTCTTCGAGATGACGGTAGCCCTAGCCTTCAAGTACTTCGCCGACGAGCAGATTGATGTTGCCGTGGTTGAGGTTGGTATGGGCGGTAGGCTCGATTCCACCAACATCATTAGCCCGCTGGTTAGCATCATCACCAACATCGGCTTCGACCATACCGAATTTCTTGGCGATACCTTGGCTAAGATTGCCTTCGAAAAGGGGGGCATCATCAAGCCTCAAACACCAGCTATTATCGGCGAGTCTCATCCCGAAACTGCATCGGTATTCGCTAAGATAGCCGAAGAAGTACAGGCTTCTCTTGTTTTTGCCGATCAGAGGTATAGGGTAGGGGAGCGCTCACTAACCAGCGATGGTCTGCAGCGGTTTACCATCGAGAGCAGCGCTGGCGATGTCGTTTATGATGATGTTGAGGTAGACCTTCAGGGCAGCTACCAGGCAAAGAATATTCTCGGCGTACTTACCGCTGTAGATGTGCTTAAGGCGCATTTCCCATCCCTCACCGACGATGCTGTTCGTCGTGGGCTACGCCATGCATCGGCGCAAACCGGACTCCGTGGCCGCTGGTTTAAGCTATCCAACAATCCGCTTACCATCTGCGATACCGGCCACAACGTTGATGGCATTACCTACATCGTCGATCAAATCAGCAAAACACCACACGAGAAGCTCTACTGGGTTTTTGGAATGGTAAGCGATAAAGAAATTAATAAGGTGATTCAACTACTCCCCAAGGACGCCTACTACATCTTCACCCAAGCATCCATTCCACGTGCTAAGGATGCCGATTTGCTGGCCGAAGAGTGTCGCGCTGCTGGTTTAGCCGGAGAGGTGGAAAAGAATGTTGAAAAGGCGGTAGAAAAAGCAAGAAGTATGGCTTCGAGTAACGATCTTATTTTCATAGGTGGAAGCACTTTTGTTGTTGCAGAAGTAGTTTAAAAGGTCTACGTTCAAAAGCAAATATTTTTAGCGGGCTCTTGCAGAATTAAAATTTTGCTGTACCTTTGCATCGCTTTTGGAAACAATCGCAGCGATCTTTGTAAAAGATTTTTGAAAGGGAGCATAGCTCAGCTGGTTCAGAGCATCTGCCTTACAAGCAGAGGGTCACAGGTTCGAATCCTGTTGCTCCCACTTCTTTCAAAAATAGCATACTCGGGAGCATAGCTCAGCTGGTTCAGAGCATCTGCCTTACAAGCAGAGGGTCACAGGTTCGAATCCTGTTGCTCCCACTTTTCGAAAAAAAACATACTTTGGGAGCATAGCTCAGCTGGTTCAGAGCATCTGCCTTACAAGCAGAGGGTCACAGGTTCGAATCCTGTTGCTCCCACGAAGATAAAGAGGGGAATTACTTAGCGGTAGTTCCCTTTTTGCGTTTACACCATTTTGTATGGAAGCATTCTGGGTTTACATCCTATACAGTGCCAAACTGGATCGATACTACATTGGTAGTACCAACAATCTAGCCCGTCGGCTAGCAGAGCATGAACGGGGCTAGACGACCTACTCCCGCCAAGGTTCTCCTTGGGCTTTGAAGTATAGCGAGGCGTATTCCTCTCGTTCGGAAGCCTATAGTCGGGAGATGGAGCTGAAAGGATGGAAAAGCCGCAAGCGCATAGAAAGCTTAATCGTTGATGGGGCCCAGCAGGAAGCAGGGCATCCCGCTTAAGGCGGGAGGGTCACAGGTTCGAATCCTGTTGCTCCCACGAAGATAAAGAGGGGAATTACTTAGCGGTAGTTCCCTTTTTGCATTTACCTAAATTGGTATGGAAACTTTTTGGGTTTACATTCTTTACAGTGCAAGAATTTGCCTCTCCTCCTAGCTAGCGCTAAGCCTTATTTTAGGATTTGGCTTTTAGTTCTTGCAAATCACTCCAAATCTTTTTGTATAAAATCGTTTGATTTTTTCTTGTTTTAAGCTAATTTAAGGGCAAACTAATTTCCCGAAATTACATGGCAAATACTAAATCGAACTACAAAGGGGTGATTGGCGTCCTTACAGGAGGAGGCGATGTGCCCGGTTTAAATCCAGCTATCAGGGCGGTAACGTTCCGCGCTATTCGTGAAGGTTACAAGGTGATTGGAATCCGTAAAGGATGGGAGGGTATGATAACCATCGATCGCTCTAAAAAACTTGAAGAGCAGGAGGATGCAGTTGTTCTTACCGAACAGATGGTGAATAGGTTGGGAAGAACTGGAGGTACATTCCTGCATTCTTCGCGTACTCGTCCTGACATGGTAAAGTTGGATAGAGTTCCTGATCTCTACAAGGATAAGTACACCCTTGACATCAACGACATGACCAGTGAGGTGATGTTGAATATCGACTATCTAGGACTAGATTACCTCATTCCGATAGGAGGCGATGATACGCTTAGCTACGGGGTGCACCTGCATAGTAAGGGCGTGCCTGTAGTAGCCATCCCTAAAACAATGGATAATGATGTTCCTGGAACCGATTACTGCATTGGTTTTGGCACCTGCATCTCGCGTACAATTGAGCTTGCGCACGAGTTGCGAACTTCGGCTGGCTCGCACGAGCGCTTTTTGGTCATAGAAGTTTTTGGGCGTTATGCTGGATTCTCTGCCTTACTGCCTACCATGGCAGGCGCTGCCGATCGATGCGTTATCCCTGAGCATAAGTTCGACATCGAGCATCTTACCGAACTGATGGTTCAAGATAGAGCTAACAATCCAAGTAAGTATTCCGTTCTTTTGGTTTCAGAAGGGGCTATGTTTAAAAACGGAGATATGATCTTTAAGGGTGAAGAGGCCGATGCCTATGGGCACAAGAAACTCGGTGGAATTGGTGATATCGTTTCGGAACAGATGCGAAATATATCGGCAAAATACAATAATGGTAGAAAGATTGATGTTATCAACCAGCGATTGGGCTATATGGTTCGGTCTGGGGCGCCTGATGCGCTTGATAGCATTGTGCCTATGGCTTTTGGAAACCTTGCGCTCGATCTTATTCTTAAAGGAACTTTTGGTAGGTTGGTGAGCTTACGCAATGGGAGGTACGACAATGTACCTATCGAAGTTGTAACTAGCTACAAAAAGAAGGTTGATATCGAAAAGTTCTACGATAAGGAACGGTATCGACCACGGTACGAGAATTTCAACGATAAGCCACAGCTTATTATGACAAGCGACTACTAGGCCGTTAAAGAGAGGAGAGATTTTTCATCTCTCCTTTTTTATTTTAGAAATTGTAATGAGAATTCAACCTAGTTCTGGAATTTCTAAATTTTAAGTGTTAAATCGCGGAAGTGAATTTGGGCCATGTGGTTTAATCTGCGACGATAAGAACATTACTTTTTGTTATATTGTAGCTTGATTTTGGTTTATTGTTGCAAATTGTAATGTAGAATAGATTTCGTAGTGATAAATTTGTTAAATCTGTTTTTGCTAAACGAAAAACTATTACTTTTGGTGGCATCAGAAAACGCAATCATATGGAAAATTTAGATTGGGGTAAGTTGCCTTTCGGTTACATCAAAACCGACTACAACATCCGTTGTACATTTAAAGATGGGAAATGGGGAGAATTAGAGGTGTCTGATTCGGAATATCTCCCAATTCATATTGCCGCAACAGGACTTCATTATGGACAAGAGGCATTTGAAGGCTTAAAGGCTTATAGAGGCAAAGATGGCAAGATCCGTCTTTTCCGTTGGATCGAGAATGCGAAGCGTTTACATCGGTCGGCTGAAGGCATTCTGATGGCTCCAGTTCCTGAAAAGCTTTTTGAAGAGGCAATCCTTAAGGTTGTGAAGCTTAACGAGCGCTTCGTACCGCCATATGGTACAGGTGCATCACTATACCTGCGCCCAGTTCTATTTGGTACAGGCGCAGAGGTGGGCGTTAAACCTGCAAGCGAGTACACCTTTATCGTATTTGCAACGCCTGTCGGTCCTTACTTCAAGGAAGGCTTTAACCCTGTTAAGATTGCTATTGTTAAGGATAGCGATCGTGCTGCACCGCTAGGTACCGGAACCTTAAAGGTTGGTGGTAACTATGCTGCTAGCCTCCGTGGTGTTGTAGAAACCCACCATAAGGGCTATAGCTCGCCAATGTACCTCGATGCAAAGGAGAAGAAGTACATCGATGAGATTGGTGCCGCTAACTTCTTTGGCATTAAGGATAACTGCTATATAACCCCCGAGAGCACAAGTATTCTTCCATCGATAACCAACATGAGCTTGCTAACGTTGGCCGAAGATCTTGGAATTAAGGCTATCCGCCGTCCTATTCCGGTAGAGGAACTAGACACCTTTGAAGAGGTTGGCGCTTGCGGAACGGCTGCCGTTATATCTCCAATTGGCGAGATTGCCGATCTGGAAACCGGTAAGGTTTACAAGTTCTGCAAAGACGGACGTCCAGGACCAGTATCGACTAAGCTGTACGAAACCCTGGTGGCGATTCAGTATGGCGATATTCCTGATCCTCACGGCTGGGTTACCATTGTTGAGTAATCAAGAAAACAAAAATAAGCATAGAAGGGCGGCAAACATGTCGCCCTTCATTTTTAGATATTTGTCGGAAAAAGGCTACCTTTGTGGCCGATTCGGCGATCTTACGAACCGCGTAAGATTAAAGGGAATCCGGTTAAAATCCGGAGCTGTACCCGCAGCTGTATGTCCTAGTAGCGGCCTTTAATGGTTTACCACTGTCAGCTGATGATGGGAAGGTTTTAAAGGGGGGACGAGCCAGAAGACCTGCCACGATCATGGGTAAACATCAACTTTCGGGAATAAAAGTTTAAAGAATGACACGTTTTAGAGCCTTACTGGCAACTGCACTGGTTTTACTGCTGTTTAGCGCTTGCTCTTCCAAAAAAAACGGCAACGGCGAATCATCGAACTCCGGTTCGTCCTACTTTTCGGAGAAAATAACCCTTAAGTACCTTCGCGGATTTAGCATTGGCTACCACGGCAGCTACGCTACGGTTGACGTTCGCGATCCGTTCGACTCGACCAAGCTGCTTAAGCGCTACATCCTGATCGATCGTACTAAACCTACCCCTACGGGATTGCCCCAAGGCATTGTGGTGAAGGTTCCTGTCGAGAAATCGGCCTGCTTTTACGGTTTAACGGTGAACGAGATGGCCCGCCTAGGAGTGAACCAGACCGTAACCGGAGTGGCCGAACCCCAATACGTAAAGGATGGCCTTGTGCAGGCGGGGCTTAAGCAGGGCAAGGTGGTGGATCTGGGCGAGGTGGCGCAGGCCAACGTGGAGCGCATCATCGAAGCGAACCCGGAGATACTGGTTGTCTCGCCAATTTCGGGGGGATCGCTAAATAAGATAGAGCAAACGGGCGTACCGCTGGTGTACGACTGCTCGTACCTGGAGAATACGCCGCTGGCGCGTGCGGAATGGATTAAGTTCATCGCGCTATTCTTTAAAAAGGAGGCGCTTGCCAACAAAATGTTCGATAGCGTTGATGCCCGATACTGCCGCGTTGCAAAAATTGCAAGGGCTTCCAAGTCGCATCGGCCTACGGTATTCACCGAAAAGAAGTTCGGACAGGTGTGGTACACCCCTGGAGGCCGCAGCTACATGGCTCGCTTCCTAGAGGATGCCGGAGCCGACTACATCTGGAAGGATGATAAGAGCACGGGTTCGCTACCGCTAAGCTTTGAGTCGGTGCTGGCAAAAGCATCGAATGCCGACTACTGGATCATAAAAACCAACACCCCATACGTGTACACCTACGCCCATCTCGAAAAGGAGTTCGGGCTGTACAGCAGCTTCAAGGCGTTTAAGGAGGGCTCCATCGTTAGCTGCGATACGGGAAGAGTGCCCTACTACGAGGACGGCTACCTTGAGCCGGATGTCATCCTTAGCGATATGGTGAGCATCTTCCATCCGGAGCTGCTGCCCGGCTATATTCCCAAATACTTTAAAATGCTGGCCCGATGAGCATCGCTGCAGCGAGACGTAAGCGGAGCCAAAGCGTGCGCATTATGGCAGGAGTAGGGGCGCTGATCCCACTTCTGATGCTGATGAATATTGCTTGGGGAACGGTGTCCATTCCTGTGGGAAAGGTGTTCGAGATACTTTCCGGGGCCGACACGTCGAACGTTGCGTGGAATAACATTATTTGGATGTCACGCATGCCCCAGTCGATTACGGCCATGCTGGCTGGCGCTGCCCTTGCGGCCTGCGGGCTGATGATGCAAACGCTCTTTCGCAATCCGCTTGCCGATCCTTCGATCCTCGGAATTAGTACGGGTGCGAATTTGGGCGTTGCCATCATGGTGCTATCGCTCAACGGGTCGATGGTGGTAGGCACCATTATGGGCTACACCGCCAACATCCTAGCGGCATTCGTTGGCGCTCTGGCCGTACTGCTGATCATCCTATCGCTATCGGGAAAAATAAAGAATACGGCCATGCTGCTTATCGTGGGTATCATGATTGGCTTCATGGCATCGTCCATCATATCGGTGCTTAACTTTTACGCCTCGAAGGAGAACATCCAAATCTTCGTGCTTTGGGGGCTGGGCGATTTCTCGAACGTAACGTGGAACGAGATGCCCTCCTTTGCCATTGCTTCGACTATTGGGATTGCGTTTGCCCTTTTGCAGATTAAGCCGCTGAACGCGCTGCTGCTGGGCGAAAATTACGCCTCGAACCTTGGGGTTAACGTAAAGCGGGCGCGATACTCCATTCTGCTGGCCGCAGGTTTGCTGATTGCGGCTGTTACGGCCTTCTGTGGGCCGATATCCTTTATCGGTTTGGCCGTTCCGCACGTGGCGCGGATGCTGCTCGGGACATCGAACCACAAGACGCTGCTGCCGGCAACCATTCTGCTGGGCTCGGTGGTTGCTCTTTTGTGCAACCTGCTAACAACCCTGCCGGGTGAGGGAGGGATTATCCCCATTAATGCCGTAACTTCGATGCTTGGTGCGCCGGTGGTGATATACGTGATCTTTAACCGTCGTAAGCTACAATACTTTTCGTGATGAGTGCAAGGAAACAACCGCAAACCGAACAGGTAACCCTTAAGGCAACAGGGTTGGGCATTGGCTACTCCGCTGGCCGAAGCCAGGCTACGCTCCTGCACGAGAACCTTAACCTGGAGCTGAAGACGGGCGAGCTTACCTGCTTGCTGGGTCCCAACGGTGCGGGCAAGTCTACCCTTATCCGTACGCTGGTTGGCTTTCAGCCAAGGCTGGCCGGCGATGTTTACATCGGGGGTAAGCCCATAAAGGGGTACTCTCAGGGCGAATACGCCAAGCTGGTAAGCGTTGTGCTTACCGAGCGATCGTCGATAGGCGGAATGACCGTGCGCGAGCTGGTGGGCATGGGCCGTTATCCGCACACCGGATACTTTGGCATCCTGCGCACCAAGGATCATAGGGTGGTTGAGCGGGCAATTGCGCAGGTTGGGATTGCTGATTTGGCCGGCAAGTACGTATCGGAGCTGAGCGATGGCGAGCGCCAAAAGGCGATGATTGCAAAGGCGCTGGCTCAGGAAACGCCCATCATCATTCTGGACGAGCCTACCGCGTTTCTCGACCTTCCGAGCAAGATTGAGGTGATGGTGCTGCTGCTTAACCTTGCGGAGCAGACGCAGAAGAGCATTCTGCTATCGACGCACGACCTAGAGCTGGCGCTGCAGCTGGCCGATAGGCTCTGGCTGCTGGCAAAAGACCGCGAGCTGGTGTCGGGCGTGCCCGAAGATCTGGTGCTCTCGGGCGAGTTCAACTCGTTCTTCGAGCGCGAGGGCATACTTTTCGATAAGGAGACCGGATCGTTTCGTGTGCACAACCCTATTGCCAAGTCGGTGCACATATCCGGGGTAGGGGTGGAGGCGCAGTGGGTGGCCAACGCGCTGGTACGAAACGGCTTTGCGCCATCGGCCGATCCCGATGCCGAATACCGCGTGGAGGTGAGCGAGGAGTATCCCGGTGAGTACCTGGTTTACCGCAACTCGGTGAAGATGTTTACGGCCAACTCCATCGAAAACCTGCTGAAACTGCTGAAGGCGTCGTAGCGGCTTTATAAAAGAGACTTTCTGAGATTAAATACCTACCGTTAGTCGTGGCAATTTTGCTGCGACTTTTTGTTTTGGGCTGGTGTGAGGTAGTGCATTAAGGTTTTCCGCTGGTTATCTTCATATAGCGGCAACTTTTACTTCATAGGCGTAACGCTAAGAGTTGTTTCGAAATCTTAAATGCATAATTATAGCAGTTTATCCCCTCCTTAGGAGGGGTAGGGGTGGGTTAAGGTTTTTTCAAATAGAAGGAATATGCTTTTCATCCATCCCTTGTCCTTTCTAGGACATTGTCGTTAGGTTAAGTAATTGGAAGGCGGTAAGCTCCATTTTTCATTTCTTTTCAGGGATGAAAAGAAACGAAACAAAGAAAAATCCTGCACGAATTAACTCGCTCGGTCGCGGGGATAACATTTCCTTTTCAAAATAGATTCTAGGCCAATCATCGCTATTACGCTGATTGTCGTTGTGCAAGCTCCGCTCGCTCAAACAGAATTCGTGCCTGTCTGGTATGGCTTCGCCATGGTGTTTACGGAATAACCTTGCGGCTCTTTTTACCAATCCATTCCGTTTGTTCGGTATCCGTCATTTTAATACTCTGGTTTTGTTCTTCAATAAATAGTTCTCGTATGTTTGCAGCACAGGAATGGCCAGTGAAATTTACCATGATTCGGTAAGTTTGCGACCATTAATCAGAAAAGAAGACGTGAGAATAGCAA